>JBBTVQ010000037.1:0-5172 GCA_038063095.1 Patescibacteria group bacterium | reverse complement strand
TCCTCTTCTTTGCCGCGACATTTCTTCTCCGTCCCCACGGACGATAATTCCTAAAGTTACGGCGTACGCCGTAACTTTAGGTGTAATTTATAATCGCGTTGTCCCCACTTCTCTTATCGGGAATGTCATACCCGCGAAACTTGTCCTCACGAAAGTGGGGAGCGGGTATCCAGAAAAACAAACGCGAGAGCCAAGAATGGCCTTCTGGATTCCCGCGGGAGTGTACCCTCGCGAAAGCGGGGGCGGGAATGACACCGAAGAGTGGGGACAACGCGTCATAAAATTACACCTAAAGTTACGGCGTACGCCGTAACTTTAGGAATTATCGCTTCATCCGATGTCTATTCGCTTGAATCCCTCGGCGTAGCGCATGCCCGCTTTTTTGCCGAGCAGTCGTCCCCGCGCTCTGATGCGTTTGAGCGCTTCCGGCCCCACCTGGCTTTTGTGGACTGTGAGCGCCGAGATTTTCTTCTCTATCGTGGTATCGATGTCTTCCCAATGACTCGGCGCGTCAAATGACACCAGAAAAAGCGTCTTGACTTTATGGGGCGCCAGTCCCCGCTTTTCGTGCTGTGGGAAGTTGAGCCGGTCGCGCGCCAGCGGAAACACCGCGTCCATCGCGGCCTGGCCTGCGGCGCGGTGATCGGAATGATTGATGAATCCGCGCGCGAGTGAATAAAAAAATGCGGGATCCAGCGTGATCACGAGCTCTGGTTTTTTCATCCGTATCACGCGGACGATCTCCTCTTTGAGTTTCAGGTCCGCCGCGAGTTCTCCGTCTCGGCGCCCGAGAAAAATCACATCCCGCACGCCGAGGATTTTCGCGGCGTCGCGTTGTTCTTTTCTGCGGATCGCCGCAAGGCGCCGCGGAGTCATCGTCGGATCATCGGACCCTTTGCTTCCATCCGTGCAGACGAGATAGGTGACTTCCGTCCCTTTTGCAACCCACTTGGCGATGGTACCCGACGAGCTAAAATCCATGTCGTCCGGATGAGCGAATATGGCGAGCGCGTTCTTTGGCGTCTTGATGTTCTTTGTCATGAGTTCTAATGAGGTCTTCTGCCGCCCCAAACTAAGTTTTTTGCCGTCAAAACTTAGTTTGGGGCGCGATCTATTGAAACGCGAATTGTAATCCCAGGATACTGAATGCGGTATTCAAGAATGCTTTTGCGTCGGTGGTGGTTTTGGTCTTTGTTTTGGCTATAGTACGCGCCATATCCTCCAGTATCTCCAGCGCCTGCGGGGTATCCGTATCGTCGGCGAGAGCTTTATAAAAGGCGTTCCGCCACGATGCCGGATCCAGCCTGGCACCCGCCGCGGACTGCAGGCGCCAGACGCGCTGGAGCGTCTGCTCCCGCTCTACGGCTTTTTTCATGTCGCGCTCAAAAAATTCAAATGAGGAGCGGTAGTGATGCGACAGGAGATAGATCCGCACCGCGTTGGCGGTATAGCGCTTTTTCAGATCGGAGATGAGGATGAGGTTGCCGAGGGATTTGGACATTTTTTCGCCGCGGTAGCGCAGCATACCTGCGTGCATCCACCACCGCGCAAGGGGCTTGCCGTTGGCGGCCCGCGACTGCGCTTCTTCGCTCTCATGATGGGGAAAAATGAGGTCTCCTCCCCCGCCGTGGATGTCTATGGTCTCTCCAAGATACTTGGTCGCCATGGCACTGCACTCAATGTGCCAGCCCGGGCGTCCTGCACTCGTTCGGACGCCTCCTGCACTCGTTCGGACGCCTCCTGCGCTCGTTTGGACGCCTCCTGCACTCGTTTGGACGTCCCCCGCGCCCCACGGCGAATCCCACGCGGGCTCTCCCGGCTTTTTTGCCTGCCAGAGCACGAAGTCCAACGGGTCTTTTTTGTTCGGATCGTCGGGATGGTTGCCGCGCTCGTTTGCTACGGCGAGCATCTTTTGGTGTGACATCCGCGCCAATGTCCCGTACGGTGCGTCCTTCCGCGCGTCAAAATACACGCTGCCGTTTTTCTCATACGCCGCTCCTTTTCTCAAAAGTTTTTTTACGAGCGCCGCGATTTCCGCGATATGATCCGAGGCGCGCGGATACGCATCCGGCTGGATATTGCCGAGCCACCGCTGATCCTCCAGAAATTGCTGGGTATTCGCCTCTCCGATTTCCCGCCAGTTCCGCTTTTCTTCCCGCGCCTTCTTCAGAATGTCGTCGTCTATGTCCGTCACGTTCTGCACGTATGTCGTGCGGTACCCAATGTGCCGCAGGTATCTGCCCAGCACGTCAAAAAAAGTATAGGTGAACGCGTGTCCCAAGTGCGTTACGCCATAGGGCGTTATGCCGCAGACATACATGCCGACGCGCCCGTCCCGAGCCGTAAATATCTCTTTCCGCCGCGTCCGTGAATTGTAGAGGCGCAACGTTCTCATCCCGATATGCTATCGCACCGTTTACGATATTTCAAATACCTTTTGCTCTGCTACGGCTCCGCGTACAAGCGTCACGCGCGAGGGAGCGACGCCGAAATGATCCGCGAGGGCGCGGGCGATGGCGGCGTTCGCTTTTCCGTCCCGCGCGGGCTCTCGCACCGCCACAACAAAATGCGCCGCGTCTATTTTACTGACGCGGGGGTATTTCGCTCCCGCCCTCGCGTGTACAAAAATCTTCACAGCTCATTCATTCTTCCATGGCGACATCAGCTGGAAGTAGTTGCCGTCCGGGTCGGCAAATGTCGCAATCCAAAAGTCCGGCATGCCCTCCATCGCATACGGCGCTTTGATCACGGCGGCCCCCAGCGACTGTATCCGGGCAAACTCTCCTTTCACGTCCGCGGTCTCCATGTTGATGATTATGCGCTGGGGATCTCTGGCGCTGCCGGTCACTTCCGAGTGGGGTCCAACATGAAGAAAAGTACCGCCGACTTTCCAGCCCAACCACTCTCCGTCGCCTTCGGTCGTATCCGCGGGCTTGCCGAGGACACGCTCATAAAACGCGGTCAATGTTTTTGGCTGGCCGGACCCGATCATGATGGAATTGAGATTGAGCCTATGTTTGTATGACTTTTTTAAAACCAGGTGGCTATCCAGAGGAGAAATCGTTTAACCCGCGAGGCCTTTGGCCTACTTTCTACTTGCGGGCTATTTAGGGATTCGTTAGTAAGCGCCTCCTTTGCTATTTTACCGGGAGACTCTTTTTCTATTTGGAGTGACGGTTTTTGAGTAGTATCGGAAGGTACGGACTTACTTACAGAAGGAGCAGTCTTGTTTTCTTTTACAGTTGGAATGACAAGTTCTAATGAATCCAATTTTTTTAAGTCGATGTTCTCCAAAATAGATGATACCCTAGAATACTCGTTATTACTTTTACCACTATAGGCATAACTATTAGGATTACCCAGCCACATATTAACGGTGTTTATTGATAATACATATCCAAGAGCATTTAATTTTCCTCTTATTACTCCGGAAGGAATTCCAATAAAAGTTCCGTCTTTGAGGTATGCTCCGCCACCCGAATTCCCAGAGTCAATTATAGCCGTGGTTTTGAAGTAACTACCGTCTGTTCCACTATAATCGCCGCTTGTATAAGTTATGTTTGTACCGAATTTTGCTGGGTAGCCATAGATTGAAACTCTAGTTCCTAAACGAGGGCGATTACTACCTCTTGTTATATCAATATACTGCAGTTTTCTATTTTGAGGGTTTCGAATTTTTAAGACAGCAATATCCTCGCTCGGTGAAACTTTTACAATGTCGGCTATCTGCCTTTCTCCGAAATAAGGTTCATCGTTAAAATCATCTATAAAACCGACAAGACATCCTAAAGTTCCGCTGACAACATGCTTATTGGTCAAAACTACCCCGCTCGGGTCAATAACTGTACCAGAACCCTGACTAGCTTGTCGTGCATCAAGAGGACATATAAGCTTAGCGGTTGCCTTTACTATTAAATCTTGTGTTGAAGCATCATCAAAATTATCTTGCGGTGGTGCTTGGGGTGCTGGTCTGTTTGGAGGCTCACAATACTGGCTTGTCGGAGGAGGCGCCGTTTCTGCACTTGGACAATCAAAGGTTCTGCTACAATTTTTACTTTGTATTCCAGAAAGTGAACAAGAATTCCAATCCCCGCACGACCAAGTATCTTCCAAGCATGATGGCGGGGGTTGAGGCGTTGGAGTTGGAGCCGGTGGCGGAGTTGGTGTCGGGCTTGGTGAAGGAGCAGGAGGAGGCGGCGGTGGCGGTGGAGGAGGTGGGGGTGGAGGTGGCGGCGTGCAGCTTTGTGAAGTGGGTGGAGCAGAAATGCCACCCACACAGCTTGAGAGTTTATTACATGATCTGGTTTGTGTTCCATCTACTGAACAACTACCCCAATCGGTGCAACTCCATGAGCTAGCCGTGCAAAGCGCTAAAGAAAGACTATCAATATAAACTCCTCCGCCACCAAGAGAAATAGAGTCAAAACCAACAGTATCGAAATCGGTGAAAGTGCCGTTACCAGCAAAGGGGTACCAGTCTGTCCATGTTTCGTTGTTTATTCTGTAGTGAGCTTTTTTATCGCTTGAACGCCATTCAAATTCCAAAAGCGTCCAGTCGTTATCGTTGTAGGTGGCGAAGTTTGTATACGCATCGCTTACCGGATCATAGTAAGCCACATTGCCATCGGACTTGAAAGACACAGCAATGAAATTTCTCAACTGCCTTCCACCCCATGATCCCTTGGATATTCCGACTTGTGCATTTCCGTTGGCGTATGTACCCCAAGCAGATCGATTCTCGGTTCTGATATAGACCGTTTGATTGCCGTCTGATAAAGGAGTGCCGGATTTTATAATCACGCTATCTGCTTGTGCATTATTATAGAGGGCTTTTGCACCTTCAAAGACGGTGGTTCCTTGAACTACAAAGTTTGCCCCATTTACATAGCTACTCCAACCGCCTTGACCTACAACGCTGCCATTTGAATAGGTATTAAAATCGTCATTAACAAGCGCCGCCGCATAGACATGCTTAACTGGCACAACCAAAATCAGCCCCAGAATTAAGCTAATCAAAACGGGTATGCGTTTTGAACTTTTCATATTGATTGAAGTATTGGCAGTCTTTAATTCCCGTTCTATCTTTTTCTCTCTGACGCTAAAATCCCAGTTTTTCGTTGACGAAAATGATGTACACCTTTCTTCCCATAAAGGACGGCTCCCGCTCAAAGA
>JBBTVQ010000036.1:0-9262 GCA_038063095.1 Patescibacteria group bacterium | reverse complement strand
CCGCCATCAGGATCTTTCTCCGCGCCGCCTCCTCCTTCCGGAAGCCAGCCGCCACCGCCGCCTCCCTCTGGTCAGTCGGGACTGCTCCGTTTCTTCGGCACGATTCTGGGGCCGTTCCTTCGGTGAGACCGGTGAGATGACCTCGTTGAGGAGTGTCGTAAAAACACCCCGGCGCTTGCCGGGGTGTTTTTATCCTATCTCAATTTGGTATGGCTCAATTCTCAACCTATAGGTTGAGAATTGAGCCAATGAATGAAATCTTATGTGCTGGTTTGTTGACTGTTCTCGTGTGCGCTCCGTTGCGGTAGTATGAGATGATTATGCGGAGATTATTTGCCATTGCTCTTGGGATTTTGATATTTGCGCTCGCGGGTATTGGTTTTCTCTTCGGCGATTTGCCTCGCGAGCCGCCGCACTCCGCTCCTGAGGAAATAGCTCTGCCGGCTATGCGAGAGGCCGAGGTGCTGCCGATTGCACCGCCATTGCCCGCCACGGCCACCTCTGCGGCCGTATCGCTGCCGGCTACTCCGCAAACACGGGAGCGTCCCACGGTCCCCGTATCCGTTCCTCCCGCCTCCGCGCCGGTTATTCCGACCCTACCTCCCGCGGTTTTGCGGCCCCTGCGGGACCTGCCCGTACCGGCAGGCACGGAGGCGCCCGTGGTTGCTCCGCCTGCGACCTCCACGCCTGTATCTCCGGGAAAGCCGCCTCTGCCGCCGCTCTCGCTGGACGCGATTTTTGCCGCGGTCGTCAAAATAGAGTGCCCCAGCGAGGACCGCCGCGGCAAATACGTGGCGTCCGGGTTTGTGTTGCCGTACCAAACTCCCGACGGCAGCGCCCCCGTCGTGACCGCCGCGCATTTTCTCATGGCGTCCGGCAGCGATGCGTGCGCCGTCATCTTTCCCGACAAGGAGCAGGCGCCCGCACACTATTTCACGGGAATGATCCGTGAAGATCGCGCGGAAATACGGAGGCGTCACGACGAAGAAGGGATTGACGTGGCGTTCATCATGTTGCCCGCGCTCTCCGACTCCCCCGAGGCGCGGGCGGTATTTCTAGACGCGTATCCCTCCGTTCCGTATCCGATCTGCGCAGATCCCGACATGGTGGGAGACGCGCTTCTACACTTCGGGTATCCGTCAAACTTTCTTCACCAGTCATATCTTTCCAAAACAGACGGCGCCGCGATTGCCTACGCCGACATCAAAGGCATTGAGACGTTGCTCAACGAAGATCAGACCGCGACCTACAAAAGCCCCATATTTTCTTATGTCACGGATAGACGTAATCTCCATCCTTACATGGTGAGCCGCGTGCCCACCTTCTACGGCGACTCCGGCGGGCTCGCATTCAACGCGGCGAAGCAATGCATCCTGGGGCCGCATCGCGGCGGCACCATCGGCGGAGGCGCGGGAGAAAACGTCTCGGTCTTTCCCCTCCTCGGCTGGCCCGCAGCGCAACGGCTCTTGCCATAGAGCATATCCGCCCGCGGGGATAGTGTGTGGACAGTCTCTGAGCGTCTTATATGAATCTCTTTCCCGGAAAGAGCATCCGCTCGGCAAAAATTCCGAGTGCGATACCGAGCGCCACGGAGAGAATGTAGCGGTTTGCGGTATGGATGAAGATGTAGTGAACAAACGTCCAGAGGGCGATCGCAGTGATGAGGAGCATCAACCAGCCGCGCACCCGCTGGGGTATTTCATAATCGCCGTAGAAAGCGAGAGCAACGGCGATTGCCGCCCCGGCGGCAAGCCGGAGATTAATGCCCTGGTAGATCGGTACCTGGGGAAATGTCGTCTGCACAAATACGCCGATCTGGGCGATAAAAACGGCCAAAAAGAGCATCACCCCTCCCCAAAATCCTGCCCGCATGGAGAGTTCATATTCGTGCTTCTCCGGCTTTTGCGAGAGCGTATAGAGGAAATACAGAATGACGCAGGCCATCGCGGGCACAAACGTCCAGATGATGAGTTCAAAAAGCGCGGTGATGGTTTCTGTCATAGGCGATGGGATTACGGATGTTTTCCTGATGATACCATACTCGTGAGATGTATGCTACCATAGCGGCATGGCGCGTGAGGGGAAGATACACATTTCCAAATACGGACCGCCTCCGCCGGAACTGCCGGTGTACCAGCACACGGACCCGGCCGCGGTGAGTTTCATCGGCCGCACCAACTACGAGGCGCCGCTGGAGTCAAAAAAATACGTTTTCGGCATCAAACGGGGCGATCGCAGGCGGCATCTGTATGTCGTCGGCAAGTCCGGAGTGGGCAAGTCCAAACTCTTGGAACTTTTGGTGCGCCAGGACCTTGCTTACGGACACGGGCTCTGTTTTATAGATCCCCACGGCGACGTCGTGGAGGCGATTTTGGATTTTATTCCGGAAAATCGGATTGACGAAGTGGTGCTCATTGACCCCGCGGACAGCGAGTGGCCGGTGTCGTTCAATCCCCTACAGAAAGTGCCGGCGGAGATGAAGCACCAGATGGCGCAGGGGCTCATTGAAGTGATGGAAAAGCAATTTGACGCCAACTGGACGCCGCGCTTGGAGCACGTGTTTCGGTTTACCACATTGGCGCTTCTGGACTATCCCGATGCCACGATGCGCGGCATGATCTCCATGCTCACGGACCGGCCGTACCGCCAACGCGTGATTGAGCACATCACCGACGACATGGTCAAGCGCTTTTTTGCGGTGGAGTTTGCGGACTGGAGCGAGAAGTTTGATACGGATGCCATCATCCCGCTTGTCAACAAGCTCGGCCAATTCATGTCCATGCCGGCTCTGCGCAACATCTTCGCGCAGAAGGAAAACAAGATTGACTTTGACGACATCGTGAACAATCGCAAGATTCTCCTCATCAACCTCTCCAAGGGGAAGCTCGGCGAAGAGAACTCCAGCTTTTTCGGCTCCATGTTTATCACCAAAATAAAGCAAGCGGGCATGGCGCGCGCCGCACTGCCGGAGGAGAAGCGAAGGGATTTTTATCTCTACGCGGACGAGTTTCATAATCTGGTGACGGATTCGTTCGTCAACCTTTTTTCCGAGGCGCGCAAATACGGCGTCAATCTCACCGTGGCGCACCAGTATACTTCGCAGCTCCTACCCGAAGTGCTTGATACGGTGTTGGGCAACGTGGCCACTATTGTGATTTTCCGCGTAGGAGGCGATGACGCGGCTAAATTGGAAACAGAGATGACGCCGCTTTTCAAAGCCAAAGATATGATCAACCTGGCATCCCAAGAATTCTACATCAAAGAGACGATTGACGGGGAAACCTACGACCCGTTTTCCGCCGAGACCCTGAAGGTATTGTCCCCGCCGCATCCGTCGCATGCGGCGCGCATCAGGGAATCCTCGCGCAGAAAATACGCCATGGCCGCGCAGGATGTCGTCCGTATGCTCAAAGAGGAGCAGGAGGCGATTATGTTTCGAGGCGCCAAGGGTCCAGCCGCGGGCGTCGCGCCGCCCGCGGGCGGAGCATCGCCCGCCGGAGAGGCGGCTGCAGAGCCGTCAGCCGCCGCCCACACGGCTCCTCCCGAGCCGCTTATCTAACGAAATAATCACTCAACAATCACTATAGAGGTTTAACCTCCATAGCGACAGTGAGTATCCTTATTATAAAGGTTTATCAACCTTACTAAAACTTATCCCACGATCGTAGGATGCGTTTTAGTAACATTGATAAAGATTGATGGATATTTCGTGGGACTAATAGAGTTTTTATGACGCTATGGGTACATTCACCGAGAAAATACTTGCGGTATTGCAGGACGGCGCGGAGACGACGGTTGATCTTTTGGATATTACGCTCACCCCCAAGGGTAAAGCATTCTATCGGAAAGTATACCGGTCTTCTCTGTATGGTCCGAAAAGATTCAAGTCCGATTGGGCGGAGTGGTATAGGAAGAGGCAATCGTTTTACTCGCTTCTAAATCAATTGAAGCGTGAAGGTTTGGTTGAAAAGAAGGGATTTCGGAAGAAGACCGTATGGCATATCACGCCGAACGGCCAAGAGAAGTTGCGTACCGGAGGTTCAAAGCCGGAACGGCGTCCGGCCGGAATACTCATGCGGGTTTATCCCAAGAAACAATCCGCCGGTATTGTTATTGTCGCTTTTGACATACCGGAGAAGATGCGCAAGAAACGCGACTGGTTGCGGGAGAACTTGATTGCCCTTGACCTTCGGCTTCTTCAAAAAAGCGTCTGGATAGGTAACACGCGTATACCGCAGGATTTCATCACGGATCTGCGCGCGCAGAATATTCTCCCGTTCGTTCATATTTTCTCCATCGACAAACAGGGCTCTCTACGGCAGGTGCGGAGTACTTACTAAAACGTACCCCACGATCGTGGGGTACGTTTTAGTGACCTTACTAAACCTTACTCTTCTACATTTTTGCTGTCATGCGGAAACGGGGGACGATAAGAAAGAGGGTTATGGTATTCGGGGTGTTTGACGGGCTCCACGCGGGACACCGCGCTTTTTTGCGTGCCGCAAAAAAGCGCGGGGACGAACTCGTCGCCGTCGTGGCGCGAGATGCGGCCGTACGGCTCCTAAAAAAGAAAAAGCCGCGGTTTGATGAAAAAGCGCGCGTCCGCGCTTTGCGTGCAAGCCGTCTCGCGGATCGGGTGATACTCGGCGACAAAAAGCAGGGGATCTACCGCGTCATCGCGCGCTACGCGCCCGATACGATCTGTTTAGGGTATGACCAGCAGGCGCTCGCGGAGGATATGCGCACGCACAGAGAATTTTCCCGCATCCCTCTTATCCGTCTGAAGCCGCATCAGCCCATGAAATTCAAAACATCGCTGCTCTCCTGACCTGCCGCACGCAGGCAGTTTGCGTGCGGCGCGGCTTCATTTCATTCGGTCCCACCGGGAATCGAACCCGGATTTACGCATTGAAAGCGCGCTGTCCTAACCATTAGACGATGGGACCCCGTCTACGGAGTATACCAAAACCGCTGCGTTTTTTCCAGAAAAAGAAAGGCTCTGTGCCGCTTATCGGCACAGAGGTGATCTGCTCCATCTTCTTTCAGATTTTATCCTGCAACGTATGCAGTGCTTTTACAAGCGCAACTGTTTTGCTACCATGAGAGCGTATGCGCTACGAAGCAGTGATCGGATTGGAGATACACGCGGAGTTGAATACCAAAACCAAGATGTTTTGTTATTCTCCCAACGACCCGGACGAGAAGCGTCCGAACGTGAATATCTGTCCGATCTGCATGGCGCATCCGGGCACGTTGCCCGCCATCAACCGCGAGGCCGTGAAGAAGGTGATTATGACGGGGCTGGCGCTGGGCGGCGCCATACCCGAGTTCTCGCAGTTTGACCGCAAGAATTATTTTTATCCGGATCTGCCCAAGGGCTACCAAATATCGCAGTATGAACATCCGCTCGTACAGGGCGGCTATCTTGAGATTACGACTCACGACACACATAACACGACACACGAGGAGAAGAAAAAAATACGGATACGGCGGATACATTTGGAAGAGGATACGGGGCGGTTGATCCACATTATCGGCGAAACTGGAGAGGAGGGGGACAATAGAGATTGGCCGAACAGGCGTTTCAGGAAACCGGAATCTTATTCTTTGGTTGACTTCAACCGTGCGGGGGTGCCCTTGATGGAGCTTGTGACCGAGCCGGACTTGCGCACTGGCGAGGAGGTGCGCGCGTTCGGCGCAGAACTGCAGAAAATCATCCGCGCGATTGGCGCCTCGGACGCGGACATGGAAAAGGGGCAGCTCCGCGTGGAAGTAAACATTTCCCTTCGGGAAATCCCGAATCCCATCCCCGATCCAATCGGGGACCAAATCACGAATAAATCTCAAACTTTAAATTCCAATGACCGAAACGGCAATCTCGGAACCAAGGTTGAAATCAAAAATATCAATTCGTTCAAGTTTGCGGCGGACGCCGTTGCCTACGAGATACGGCGCCAGACCGCGGTGCTGGAACGAGGAGAGAAGATAGTACAGGAGACACGCGGGTGGAACGAACGAAAAGGCGAGTCGTTTTCCCAACGCGTGAAAGAAGAAGCGCACGACTATCGCTATTTTCCGGAGCCGGATTTGCCGCCGCTGAAAATCACCGAGGAATGGGTGGAGGAAATACGCCGCGAGACGCCGGAACTGCCTGCGGTCAAAAAGGAGCGGTTTATCCGCGAGTACGGGCTGGAGCAAGACATGGCCGAGGTGCTGACGCGCGACCGCGACCTGGCGATGTTTTTTGAAGCCGCGACAAGCGAGCTGGCGGCGCGCGATACGGAGACGCCGGAGCAACCGCAGTTGGATTTGTCGCGGACGCTGGCGGCATTCATAACTGGCGACTTTCTTCGTCTCGCATCCGCGGCAAAAGCGCCGATTGCGTCTCTCCGAGTCACGCCTGAAAATCTGGCTGAACTCGTGCTGTATTTTGCCGAAAGCAAGATCTCAAACACCGCGGCAAAACAGGTATTGGAGGAAATGTTCCGCTCCGGAGACGATCCCTCGGATATCATTGACCGGCTTGGACTCTGGCAGATGTCGTCTGCGGCGGACATGGAGGACATTGCGACACACATTATAAAAGAAAATCCCGCGGCAGTCGCGGATTACAAGGCAGGCAAATCCGTGTCCCTGCAATTTCTCGTGGGCAAGATGATGAAAGAATCCCGCGGCACCGCGAATCCCAAAATCGTGCAAGAGATCATCAAGAAGATCCTTGGCGAGGTTGCGTGATTTCGCGCTTTTTGTTATAGTTGAGGCATGATAAATTCATTGATCACAACCGAGGGGGTGTACACAAAGGGCGTAGTGGTGCCGAAGATAAAGCCGGATGAGGAGAGGAAGGTCATCATTACTTTTCTGCCGCCACAGACAAAAGAACCGATAATATCAGATGAGGATATTTGGCGGCAAATGGAGCCGGCTGCCCGTCGCATTCGGCAGCGGCTTTTCCGTCAAATGTACCCCGACTTGTATGCCGCGCTTAAAAAGAAACGGGGGTCATAAGGTATTTGTCGATTCCAGCGTCTTTTTTGCCGCCGTGCTTTCTCCAAGCGGCGGCTCTTTTCGTATATTTAGAGAAGCGCGCGCTCGCGGCTTCACGCTTTGCATAACCCGATATGTGATTGAGGAAGTGAGAGCCGGTCTTAAAGAGAAATATCCCGAATCGCTTGAGGAGTTTCACTCGTTTTTCGTCCATTTCCCGGTACTGATAGTAGCGGATCCGCCAGAGCGGATTGCGCGAAAATATCTACGCATGATCCATCCTGAGGATTTGCCGATTGTGGCAGGCGCGGTAGCGGCAGGCGCCGTTGATCTGATAACCCTTGACCGCAAACATTTTCTGGATAATGTTGCCCTTAAAACCGCGGTACCGTTGCTTGCGATTATGACCCCGGGCGACTTCATACAGAAGTATTTCTTATGAATACAGAAACCCACCAGTGCCAGAATTGTAAAAATCCGTTCACCATTGAGCCGGAGGACTCCGCGTTTTACGAACGCATCAAAGTCCCGCCGCCGACTTTTTGTCCGGAGTGCCGGCTCATCCGGCGATTGTCATTTCATAATGTGCTCAATCTTTACAGGAGGGATTGCGATCTGTGCGGCAAGAAAGTGGTATCACGCTATTCTGCGGACAAAAAGTATAAAGTGTATTGCCCGCACTGCTGGTGGTCGGATAAATGGGACGCGATGGACTACGGTCGCGATTATGATTTCGCCAAGCCCTTTTTTGAGCAATTCAATGAATTATGGCATACGGTGCCGCTTCTCGGACTCTCGGTTGACCTGAATACGGCGCTTGAGTCGCCGTATGTCAACGATGTGGGTTATGCCAAAGATTCATACTTGATTTTTACCGCAGATACGGTTGAGCGGTGCATGTACGGATTTATGCTTGTAGGGTCCAAGGATTGCGTCAATTCCAGCTTCATCAACGCCTGCGAGAACTCGCACGATCTCTTTCATTGCCACAAGGTCTATGGCGGCAATTATCTTCTGTGGACAACCAATACCAATAACTCGACGTTTCTCTGGCAATGCCGGAATTGCCAGAATTGCTTCGGATCCGCCAACTTGCGCAACAAGCAGTATCATTTCTTCAATCAGCCGTACGGCAAGGAGGGGTATGAGCAGAAGATAAAAGAAATAGACCTCGGTTCCTACAGGATTTACGAGCGGACGAAAGAAGATGTAAGACAGCACTGGCTCAAGTATCCGGTGAAGACATGTTGGAACGGGTTCTCGCGCGACACCACCGGCCTACTTGTGTTCCAGTCCAGAAATTGCAAGGAGTGTTTTGAGGTGAGCGGCGTGGAGGACAGCAAATTCGTGTCTTACGCGCTTGTCGGGCCGGTGAAGGATTGCTACGACTATACTAGTTGGGGCAAGAACGCCGAATTGCTTTATGAGTGCTCCGTAGCTGGAGAAAATATCTCACGGGTGTTTTTTGGAGAAGAAACAGGTCTTGGCCTGCGCGATTCGCAGTATTCAAAATTAAATCTGAACGGCTCCTCTGATTTGTTCGGCTGTATAGGATTGCGCGGAAAGCAATTTTGCGTTTTGAATAAGCAATACGCGGAGTCAGAATATAAAGAGATTGTCGCAAGGATCATCAAACAGATGCGTGAGATGCCGTATCAGGACAGAATAGGCCGAGTATATCGCTACGGCGAATTTTTCCCTTCGGAATTGTCGCCTTTTGCCTATAACGAGACCTTGGCTTATCAATTTTATCCCTTGACTAAAGAAGAAACGCTTGCTAAAGGGTTTACCTGGAAAGAGCCGGAGGCGAACGAATATGCGATTACAATGACGGCGGAAAATCTGCCGGATCACGTCAAAGACGCGCCGGATTCAATCACGAATGAAATTATAAAATGCCTGCAGTGTACCCGCGCCTACCGGATCATCCCGCAGGAGCTTGCGTTTTACCGCAAAATGAATGTGCCTCTGCCACGACTTTGCTTGATGTGCCGATTGCAGGATAAGTTGAAAGATCAGCCCAACCCCACCCGTTATTACCGGCGGGTATGCCAGTGCGCGGGGGAGAGCAGTAGTAATGGCATGTATAGAAATGAGGTCTTGCATTTTCACGGCGCAAGTCCTTGCCCCAACAAGTTTGAGACCTCCTACGCTCCGGATCGCCCCGAGATCGTCTACTGCGAGCCGTGCTATCAGGAGGAGATTATATGAGCGCGAAACGATTTTTTGAGTTTATTCCGGCGGTACTCGCGTGGGGCACGATTGCCGCGGTGGT
>JBBTVQ010000035.1:0-1799 GCA_038063095.1 Patescibacteria group bacterium | reverse complement strand
AATCTTTATCGTACGAAATCAGCGTCAACTTCTTCCGGCGCAGGAGCGGATGCGACGCGATGAGCGCGTCCACAAACTTCACGGGGTGCGCGGCATACCATTCTATCGCCGCCAAGAGATCGCATCGGCTGTCAAACGCGATCGGGCTGCGCGCAAAAACCACCAGCGCATCGCTTATCTTAGACCGCGGAAATTTATAGAAACTCCCCAATACCCAGACGACCTCCGCGCAAACCAATGGCGATGTCACGGCTTTGATATGGTGCGTCTCAATCAAATGAAACAGTTCCTGACACGCTTCATGCGCCCGTGCGTCATCCGCAATCAAAAACCGCAGGAACACGTTCGTGTCCAGATAGTACTTCATGCGCGTTCGTAATGACGCTCCATGTGTTTGCGGATTGCAACCGGATTGCGCGGTTTTTTCACGCGAAAACTTCCGGCAAGCGACTCCAGTGAAGGCACCGGAGTGATTTTCACCCGCCGACCCCGCTTCTCCGGTTCCAAAACCACACGATTTCCAAGCCCAAGTCCCAAAAGCTCACGCAACCCTTTAGGGATCGTCATCTGACCCTTCCGAGTAATGGTTGTCTGGTAAGACATAAACAATAGTAATACCTTG
The DNA here is from genome assembly GCA_038063095.1 of Patescibacteria group bacterium. Classification (GTDB taxonomy): domain Bacteria; phylum Patescibacteriota; class Minisyncoccia; order Sungbacterales; family HO2-52-23; genus WO2-54-10. The sequence continues at coordinate 1,177 of JBBTVQ010000035.1, read as the reverse complement.
AGATAAGTAATACCGCAAGTATAACCCCTGCCCGCGCACTGTCAAAGCAGGTCTGGCTTGACTTCGGTTTTTGTGTCAATGTATGTATCATCAACCGCTCCTTCGCCATTAACCCAAATCCTTTTTGGCTTTGCTTTGTAAAGTCGGATAGGAGCGTTGCCATGAACTTGATTCAACTTCCAATAGGAAGCGGGTTTGTGTCTCTTCTGTAAAAGTTGATGCGCAAACTTTATCTCTCGCGGACTCTTCAACTCCGTGGCGACGGCCTCAATATAGACACCCTCGCCTTTCCCAGCAGCAATCGTTGAATCGTAGATCACCAAAAACACCTCATTCTTTGCTCGAATATTTCTTGAATGCTGGCTTCCTCGATATGACCCCCAATAAAAATTGTAATGTCGATCGTAAGCGCAAAAAACGGGCGCATTCCACGGCTTGCCGTCTTTTGACACGGTCGCAAGCGACAAATAGTTAATCTCGGAGATTATCGCCCGCACTCTTCTGATATTAATCATACCGATCAGACACCTCTTCAAACAGATGATATCTTTACTCTCCGTAAAAAGAGACGCGCGTATTTTTAAGAATCTTCCTGAAATCCGCCGCGTCAAAAGTAAGCAGCGAGCGGATGTCTTCGGCGCGCAAAACCGCAAGGATGCTGCAATCAACAAATCCGGCGTCTTTGACGGATATTGACTGAAATATGCGCCAGGCAGAATCCTGCAGGATCGGATCTATATGAATAACTTCTATTTTCCGCGGATCATTCAGGAGATGCGCTCCGACTCGTAAGGCCGCTCCCCGGCCAACCCGTTGGGAGATAACGGTCACCACTTCCAGGAATATGAAGTTTGAAATGACGAGCACCGCATCATCCTGGTACAATTTCTTCGCGGCGGCAACGGCGCGGGGATGCAGAGAGTCAGCGGGATTGAAAAAGGCGATAAAGAAATTGGAATCGGCAAATACGCGGCTTCTATTCTCCATACAGATACTTATCCATATTCTCCGCAAGATCGCGAGGGCCTCGCTCGCCGCTCTTTTTTACCTCTTCAAGCACGGTAAAAAGAGTCCGGCTAGCGCCCTGCGGCGCGCGGCGCGCCGGAGATGCCTCTCCGTTGCGCCGTATAAGCGCGCGGATAACCTCGGAGACCGTCTCGCTCCGCTCCCGCGCCAC
>JBBTVQ010000034.1:0-4024 GCA_038063095.1 Patescibacteria group bacterium | reverse complement strand
TCATGATGCGGGTGGATTGCGCGCGCGCTGATTCTTTACGAAATACTAATATATATTACGAAATAGTGAAAACAGCCAAAATTGGCTTTTCACAGAAAATTTTTCTCATGCGCTCGGCATACAGTAATTGTTATTATAGGGCAGGGTGATGACCCATGCAACTCCCTGTTATCCACACCCTAACAATGCCTCGGTTTTGCATATGAGCTTATTATACCCCCGGCAGATAGTCAAGCAAGCGGGCATCTGTGGAAAACTTTTGGCGCCATCCCGAGAAGGAGCATGACACCTATAAATCCTCGTGTCTCTCGGTAAGATATGCGCGGAATTGCTCCCCTATTTCCTGGTGCGCGAGCCCGAAATCCACCACTGCCCGCATATAGCCCAGCTTGTCGCCACAATCATAATACTCTCCTTCCACCTCATAGCCGTAACAAGCGCCGCCGTCCTTCACATACGCGTCTATTGCCGGCGGGATGGATATTTCGCCATTTGGCACGGGACGCACCTCTGCCAAATAGCGAAAGAGTTCAGGGGTGAAAATATATTTTACGAGCACCATGAGATCAGACGGGGCGTCTTTCGCATCCGGTTTCTCCACGGATCCAGTGATCTTCCAGACCCGCGGGGCAACCTCTTTTCCTGCTATAATCCCGTATTTATGCGCTTTTTCTCGCGGTACCCGCCGAAGTGCCGCCACCGGCGCCCTGTATGTTTTATACACCTCAAGGAGTTGTGCCAGCGCCGGCGTTTTGCCGACCATCACGTCGTCTCCGCCCATCACTGCCACCGGCTCGTCCCCGGTGATGTGCTGCGCCTGGAGTGCCGCGTGCCCGCTTCCCAAGGGTTCTTTCTGCCGGATATAAGCAAAGGACGCCAGCGAGGAAATTGCGCGGATTTTTTCCGCCAATGCTCCCTTGCCTTTGGTCTCTAAAAACGACTCCAACTCCGGTGTGTCGTCAAAGTGGTCCTCAATCGCGCGCTTGCTCTTGCCGGTGACCAAAATGATCTCCCGTATGCCGGACTGCACAACCTCTTCCACGATACACTGAATAACCGGCTTATCCACCAAGGGCAGCATTTCCTTCGGTAGCGCCTTCGTGATGGGAAGAAATCGCGTGCCGTATCCTGCCGCCAAAATGATTGCTTTTTTTATATCGGACATAAAAGAAATTTATCGGACACATATAAATGTCCTTTACATTCTATCGGACATTCTGATCGGATGACCTATAGATCGTCCATCTCCGTTCACCTTCTTTTTTTATGGCGTTTTGCGACACAAGATCATGGAGATCCCGTTGAATGGTCTTGGGGCTCACGCCGCGGAGGACATCAGAGAAATCGCTTGCTTTCATCTTCTCGCCGTTCTGCAGTCGCGCAAGGATGGTACGCTGACGCACATTGAGCCCCGGGTCTTTTGCATCCGGACGGATGGCAGCAGGCCGGCGTTCTTTCTTTCGCCCCGGCGCTGTCGGGGCCGCGGGAACGCGATACTCCACTCCCTCATCCTCTCTGCTTTGCTTCTGTCCCGCGCGCGTCTGGAGATGGTACTCCCGCGCCGCAAAGCACGCCTGATACTCCCGCTCCAGCACCAAAAAATTCTCCTCCTTCATTTCGGGAAGGAGGGCGGCCACCGCCAAAAATCCGAGAAGCGCTTCCATTTTGGATTCAAGACGCGCGCCGTCGCGCGTGGCGCCGCGCGCCTCCCCGACGCATCCGGCAAGCACGGCGTTCGCGTGCTCGCGGAGCGCTGAACGCAGCGGCTCTCCGGCCGGGAGCAATCCGGTCACCCGATAGAGTGCGGCGGTAATCACTACCAGGCGGGTACTCCATTCACCCGTCTTCGCTTCATACATATATCGTGCACCATATCCGAAAAACACTCCTGAGTCAACAAAAAACCGAGAACCGCTTCTGCAAACACTCTGTTCGATCGAACAGAGTGTTTGCAGTACATGACGCCCGCGCGTGATTGAAAAAATCATGCGCCCGGGGCATGATGGAAGACATGAAAAAACAGCCATTGCGCGCGGAGGCATCACATGCAAAAGAAATCATCCGGCGTCTGAAGAAGACGTATCCGGACGCGAAGATCGTGTTGCGCTATTCCAACCCGTGGGAACTGCTGGTCGCGGTCGTGCTCTCGGCGCAGTGCACGGACAAAAAAGTGAACGAGGTGACGGCGCGGCTTTTCAAAAAATACACGATGTTGGACGACTATGTCCGCGCGGGTGCGAGCGCGCGCGGCATAACAGAATTTGAACGCGACGTCTTTGCCACCGGATTTTATCGCGCCAAGGCGAGAGCCATTCTCGCGTCCGCCAAGATCGTGAAAGAAAAATTCGGCGGCGTGGTGCCACGCACCATGCAAGAAATCTTGACGCTCCGCGGTATCGCGCGCAAAAGTGCCAACGTCATCCTCGGCAACGCATACGGCGTCGTGGAAGGCATTGCCGTGGACACGCACGTGCGCCGACTCGCTACTCGCCTCGGATTATCATCGCATCACAATCCGGTGAACATAGAAAAAAATCTGATGGCGCTCGTTCCCAAAAAGAATTGGTTCGCAACCACGTATCTTCTCATAGACCACGGCCGCGCGGTCTGCACCGCGCGCGACCCCCGCTGCGACCTCTGCCCGCTCGCAAAAATCTGCCCTTCAGCATTTCAATTTCCAAGATTCCAGAAAAGCGAAAAACATAGAACATAGAACGAAAAACAAAATGCCGAAACTTTTCCACGATGTGTTGCGTGAAAAGATGGATGAATTTGTTCACTTGGTATACCGAATAACAAAATCTTTTCCGCCAGAAGAAAGGTATGGTGCCACATCACAATTACGCCGTGCGTCTTTGTCGGTGATCTTGAATTATATTGAGGGCTTTGCGAGAGGAAGACGGTTAGTGAAAATAAATTTCTTTGAGGTATCTCTCGGTTCTTTGCAAGAAAGCAGATACCTTTTGGAATTTTCATGTAAAGAAGCGTGGATAGAGAACGCTGATGAGTATGATCGTAGTATGCAGTTGGCAAAGGAAATCGCCGCGATGCTCTGGAAAACCATAGAAAATCTCAGGCGCGAGCCATAGAATGTTTTGTCTGTCGTTTTATGTTTTATGTTTTTCGTACTGTCGGCTGTGGATAACTCCGCTTGCATCGCCGAGGGAAAAGAGCGAAAATACAAAATAGTGGAGAGGAGGGGGTGTGGACAACATCTGACCCCTCGGGCAAAAAAGCCCTCGCCTACGCGATAAAATTCAGTTCAGAAAGCCGCGCTCTTGCTCTCCATGTCCTGTTCTTTTCTATTTCTCCTTTCTCTTGCGTTCCGACCCGCTCGGAGCGCCAACAGGCCGTAGCCAGGAAAGCAATCTTCATCATCCTGTGTCGTGATACGTGTATCGTGTCTCGTGACAGAAGATTCCTTCCCCGGCTACGGCCTATTTTATTTGATTGCAAAAAGTTTCCCTATATGCTATAAACTCCCTACGAGGTCATGGATAAAGATAATTCAGGAAAGGAGATTGCACCTTGAAACAAGAATATGTCTGGGCAACCAATTCCTCTGGTGAAGTCATCAAAAGAGCGCGGGAGGCGCAAGAACTCACTCAAGCGCAACTCGCAAAAAAATGTGGATGCTCGCCTATGCATATTTCACAGATAGAAACGCGCATGCGCATCCCTTCATCTCAATTAACAATCCTGCTCTCCGAAAATCTTTCGTTAGATCCGTCTCGACTTCTACGCTGCGCGTTTCGCGAAAGATATGGAGATGAGATCTTGGATATGATTCTCCGGGAGCATACGCCGGAAGAGGAGTATAAGATTGCCCCGGAACTCAAATATATCTTCTGGGCAGTAGAAAATCTTCCTGAAGAAAAAAGGGAGCAGACGATACGAGCCATGGAAGAGTTGCTGAAACTCGCCCTCGTCTGAAAATCTGTAGCCAACAAAAGAAGCCCCTGCGGGCCCCGTTAGAGAAACAAATACTTATTCCTGTCCTTGCCCTAATACAGCAAGGACTTTT
>JBBTVQ010000033.1:0-16136 GCA_038063095.1 Patescibacteria group bacterium | reverse complement strand
AGATGCGTCTGCTCACGACGATAAAAGTGATGCTCCGCGTGCTGGAATGCGAAGCGGGCGCGCCCGCAATTCAGGCATTGCGTAAACGGCTCGGAGACCAGCCGCACCCATCATAAGAATAATGCCGCGCCAAGCGCGGCATTGCTTATCTGCGGCGGCATCGCGGCGACCCACTTTTTAATTTTAGGCGGTATGGTATACTGCCATGCATGGACGAACTGCGGGAGAAATTGGAGGCAATGGAGGTTAAGGTCCGCGGACTCGCGGACCGGCTTTGACCTTGCGGGTAAAGAAAAAGAGAGAGAGCGCATAGAGGCGGAGATGGCGCGTCCGGGGTTCTGGGACGATACCCGGCGCGCGGCGGAACAGAGCAAGACCCTGGCGTCTTTGAAGCGCGACATTGAACGGATGGGTGCCTTGGTCACAGAGGCGGACTCGCTCCACGAAGTGATTGGTCTTGCGGCGGAGGATGAAGCAGGGGTGCCTGAGATCGCCGGGCGGATGGCGGCGCTTGCGAAGGAAGTTGCGGCGCTGGAGACGGAGCTCTTTTTTTCCGGGAAATACGATAAAGGCAATGCCGTGCTCTCGGTCTACGCCGGCGCCGGCGGCAAGGACGCCGAGGATTGGACCGCATTGCTCGTCCGGATGTACCGCCGGTTTGCCGAGCGGCGAGGGTGGGTACGGCGCATGCTCCATGAGCACTGGGGAGAAAACCAGGGACCCGGCGGGTGGGGGATCAAAAACGCCACGATGCTGATTGTGGCCCCCTACGCCTATGGGTATCTGACCCGGGAATCGGGGGTGCACCGGCTCGTGCGCATCTCTCCGTTTTCCGCGGCTTCACTCCGGCACACGTCGTTTGCGCTGGTGGATGTCATGCCTGAGTTTGTGGCGCCCGAGGAGATTGCGGTCAGGCCCGAGGACGTAACGGTTGGTTTTTTCCGCTCGTCCGGCCCCGGGGGGCAGAACGTCAACAAGCGCGAGACCGCGGTGAGGATCACGCATCTTCCCACGGGACTGACGGTAGCATCGCAAGCGGAACGCTCACAAGACCGCAATCGAGAGCTTGCGATGGAGCTCTTGCGCTCGCGCCTGTATCGGTTAGAATTAGACCGACGGGAACAGGAGCGCCGGGGCGTCCGGCAGGAGAAGGTGGCGATAGAATGGGGGAGCCAGATCCGCTCGTATGTCATGCATCCGTATCAAATGGTAAAGGATCATCGCACCGGCGTGGAGACCGCGCAGGTAGATACGGTGTTGGACGGAGCGCTGGATGAATTTATTGAAGCGGAGGTACGCGTATAAATCCCAATGCCCAAGCCCCAATGACCAATAAAGACCCAAATCCCAATGACTCAAGCCATTTTGGACATTGCGTCATTGAAGCATTCCTTGGAATCTTGGGATTTGGGCATTGGACATTTTCACCGTGATATACTTCGACAACGTATCCAAAGTATACAACCATCACAGCGTGGCGGTCCGCAATGTCACCTTGCGCATTGAACCCAAGGAGTTTGTCTCGCTCGTGGGATCGTCGGGCGCGGGCAAGACCACGCTCTTGAAACTATTGCTGCGCGAAGAAGACCCGACGGAAGGGACGATTTTTCTGGACGGACTGGACGTGACCGCGCTCACGCGGGATGCCCTACACCAAGTGCGGAGGCGCATCGGCACGGTGTTTCAGGATTATAAGTTGCTTCCCACGAAAACGGCGGCGGAAAACGTGGCGTTTGCGATGGAGGCCGCCGGGAGGGCAGACGCGGAGATAGCGGAAGACGTGCCGCAGGCGCTGGACCTCGTGGGGCTCGCAGACCGGATGGATAACTTTCCGCACCAGCTCTCCGGTGGGGAAAAGCAGCGGGTGGCGATTGCGCGTGCCCTCGTCAACCGTCCGGATGTCATTTTGGGCGACGAGCCCACGGGTAATCTGGACCCGACAAACACGATGGAGATCGTCAAACTCCTGCAGAAAATCAATGCGCTGGGCACCACGATTATTTTGGCGACGCACGATAACGAGGTGATTACGGCGCTGGACAAGCGCGTCGTCGTCTTGGAGAAAGGAGAGGTTGTGAGCGATAACGCAAAGGGTACGTATATAGCATGATATTCGTTACGGTACAAAGAGTCATACGCGCCGGGTTTCTGGGCTTTCGCCGGAACGGCTGGTTGTCTACCGCGACCACACTGGTGATGGCGCTGGTCTTGTTTGTGCTGGGGAACCTCGTCTTTGTCGGGGCGTTTGCGGATACGGCGCTCCGCTCCCTGGAGTCAAAAATTGACATCACGGTCTATTTCGTTCCGGACGCCGAGGAGTCAGAGATCCTGGCGGTGGCGCGCGAGGTGGAAGCCCTGCAGGACGTCCGCGCCGTGGAGTACGTCTCGCGCGATGCTGCGCTCGCACTCTTCCGCGAGCGGCACCGGGAAAACGCGCTCATTGCAAGCGCCCTGGAGGAGTTGGGCGACAACCCGTTGCAGGCGAGCATCAACATCACGGCGGTGGACCCGGGGCACTATGGTACCATCAGCGATTTTTTGGCAGGCAGAAAGTATCCGATCGTGGAAAAAATAAACTATTTTGAGAATCAGGCCGTGATTGAGCGGCTCTCGTCCGTCATGGGAACGGCGCGGGGGAGCGGGGCGGCACTCACCCTCATTTTGGCCTTCATCGCGGTATTGGTCGCCTTCAATACCATCCGGCTTGCCATCTACACCATGCGCGAGGAGATCGGCATCATGCGCTTGGTGGGCGCCTCATCTTGGTTCATCCGGGGGCCGTTTCTTGTCAGCGGCGTTTTGTACGGCGTTGCCGCGGCGGTCATGGCGCTCATCGTCTTTTTCCCGCTCACGTGGCTCGCGGCCCCCAAGCTCGCGTTTCTTGTGCCCGAGTTCAACCTCTTCAATTATTTCCTCTCCAATATCGTGCAACTCTCTCTCATCATGTTGGGTGCGGGTGTCGGGCTGGGCGTCATGTCCAGCTTCGTTGCAGTCAGGCGGTACCTGGACGCATAACATTTTGAGACAATCTGTGAGACCATTACAAGACTCCCTCTCCTGCTGCAATCGCGACGAAGAGGGGTCTTGTAATGGTCTCTTTATCCACAGGCGGGGTTGACAGGATTTTTCGGCGCATGATACGATACGCCCAGCATGGAACGTATGCGACAAAATCTTTCCCTTGGCCTGCTGCTTGGACTCCTCCTTACCACAGGGGAAGGTTTTGTTGGAACGCGCGCGTAATCACGGCATAGCAAAAGAACTCCGGCAATCCTTCCCCCTAGCGGGAAGGATTTTTGTTTCCATGGGCATCTCATGTGTCTAAAGCACGTAGAGCCCGCACCCAAAACTTTTGCCGAGGAGAAGTCAATGACCGAGGAAGATAATCTTCAGAACCTTGACAACCAAGAACGCATGCCGCTCCACCGGCGCGAGTGGGGATGGCTTGAAGAGAACATGCACATTGAAAGCGTGCGTGAGGAAATGGAACGCCGCGTCACCCGAGAGCGCGGTTACGGATCCGATGATCCGCTCTATGCATAGTTTTTGTTTTATCCCGTATCGGGCGACCCTGCAAAGGCCGCCCCTTTTTTTGTCATATTGTCGCAATCTGTCGCAAGCTTAGCTTACCGCAAGCGCCATATCTAATGCATTTTTCGGCATTCTGTACATCCTTTTGCGGTAAGCTAAGCTTACCGCAATTAAGGTTGGAGATATTGACTATTTTTGCGCTATCGGACATACTGGTATCCAATATACTACCCATTAATCTCTAACCATACGTTTATGACGGAAACAGTCAAAACAAGCTATCCGACGCTTATCGTCGTATTCGTGATCGCGTTTCTCCTGGGCTATGGGACATCGGCCCGGATCGTCAACCGCCGGGAAAGCGGCACCGAGCAAAAGGCCGCGCAAGGATCCGGGGAGGAGGAAATGCGAGAATCAGGCATTGCACAGATATCGGCGGCGATCAGTACCGGTATCAATGCCGTATCTGCCAACGATCAGCCCGCGGGCAATACCGTATCGGTCGTGGTGAAGGCGGAAAAGGACATCTGGGTCGCGGTGCATGAGGACACGGGTGGCAAGCCTGGCAGCATCCTCGGCGCCCAACTCTTCGCCAAAGGGACATCTACGGGCGCCGTAGACCTTCTCCGCCGCCTGATGGCGGGGAGGAAATACTACGTCATGCTCCACGCAGACGACGGCGACCGACTGCTTGACCTGGCGAAAGATACGCCGATCATCGGCTCGGACGGGAGCGTCATCATGGACGCATTTACTGCCCAGGATGCGGCCCCGACGCAGTAGTCACAGCCCTTGTTGACGTTTGAAAGTCCGGCTTCCGGAATGGAAGCCGGACTTCGTGTCCAGCGCATGTCCGGAAGCCCCGTATTCTGCTGCAATCTCCGTAGTGCGGCTGCGGCGCCCAACGGCTCACCCTCGCCGTATCACCCGATACGCCTCGGGTTCCGCCGGGGCGCCTCGCTCGCACTACGGAGATTTCGCCACGAAAGAGGGCTTCCGGACATGCTCTATGCGGCCCTCACCTGAAAAACTTTCCGCGTTCCGCCGTACCATCTGGAACTACTACCGGCGCTCCGGCCGGGTACTGCCGTGGCGAAAGACGCGGGATCCGTATCGGATACTCGTGTCGGAAGTCATGCTCCAACAAACCCAAGTAGATCGCGTGATCCCGAAATACCCGTCGTTTCTCAGACGATTTCCGAATGTTGCCTCGCTCGCGCGAGCGCCGCTCACCGCCGTGCTCCGTGTATGGCAGGGGCTCGGATACAATCGCCGAGCACTCTATCTCCAGCGCGCGGCGCAGGCGATAGTCGCGCGCCACGGCGGCCGTGTGCCGCGGGGTCCCGAGGTCCTCGTCATACTTCCCGGTATCGGCCCAGCCACCGCGGGCGCTATTGCCGCGTTTGCATTTCAAAAGCCCGTCCCGTTTCTGGAGACCAACATCCGCCGCGTCTACATCCATTTTTTCTTTCCGAAAAGCAGACGGGTGCCGGATGCGCGCATCCTCCGGCTGGTCGCCGCGACCGCCAGCCGCAAAAACCCGCGCGAATGGTATTATGCCCTGATGGACTATGGTGCTATGCTGGGCAAGGAGAAGGGGAGTACCAACCCGAACCGCCGCAGCAGGCAGTATGCCCGACAGCCGCGCTTTGAGGGATCGCGCCGTCAAGCGAGAGGCGCAATCCTCCGGGCAATCCTCGCCGACACCTCGGTGCGGCTGCCAATGCTGGCACGCGAACTGCGCATGCCGATCGTGAAAGTGAAAACCGCGTATGACGCCCTTCACAAAGAAGGCCTCATCACCGAAAAACCACTATAGAGGTTAAACCTCTATAGTACACTATGGACATCCTTTCCGTATCCCATTTGACCAAAACGTTCGGCGCGCCTGCCTCGTTTTTGCACAAAAGAGTCGGGCTCACCGCCGTTGACGACATTTCTTTTTCCCTCCGGGAAGGGGAGATCTTGGGACTCTTGGGGCCCAACGGCGCCGGCAAAACCACGACCATCCAGATGCTGCTGGGCGTGCTCACGCCGACTCGCGGCACGATCCGATACTTCGGCAAAAATCTCAGCGAGTATCGCGAGGAAATACTGGAACTGGTAAACTTCTCATCCACCTACACGCACCTGCCGTGGGGGCTCACGGTGCGAGAAAATTTGCGTTTCATGTCATTCTTGTATCGCATATCGGATCGCGCGGGACGCATTGAAAAAATTATCTCCTTGTTCCGGCTGGGCGATCTCCTGCCCAAACCCCTCGTGGAGCTCTCCGCCGGGCAACTGACGCGCGTCAATCTTGCCAAGGCCTTCATCAACTTTCCGCGGGTCCTCCTCTTGGATGAGCCCACCGCGTCCTTGGATCCGGAGGCCGCGCAATATATCCGAGAGTTTCTGCTCCACGAACGCAGCCAATTCCGCGTGTCAATCATACTTACCTCGCATAACATGGCGGAGGTGGAAGAAGTGTGCGACCGCGTCGTCTTCATTGACCGCGGCAGAATCATCTCCGACGACACGCCGGCCGCGCTTGCGCGCTCCGTGGAGATAAGTCATGTGGAGTTTTTTATCCATGCGGGCACGGATCAGGCCGCGGCGTACGCAAAAACGCAGAGGATGGCGTACCGAAGAGAGCGCCAGCGCATTGTCGTGGACGTGCGCGAGCAAGACATCGCCGGATTCCTGCAGGGCCTCGGCGAAGCGGGCATCCGGTATGACGAAGTGTCCATTGAGAAGCCCACGCTGGAGGATTATTTCCTCGCAGTTGCCGGCAAAGAACCCCATGGTCTTGCGAAGACCATAGAAAATTGACATGTCCTTACACCGCATCTGGGGCATGACGCTCCGCTACATCTATTCCTTCCGTCATAATTTGGACAAGATGGCGGATGCGTTTTATTGGCCGACCATTGACCTCCTGCTCTGGGGCCTCACGTCTACGTATCTGACGTCGCTCAATCCCGCAGGCGGGCGCCGGGCATTTCTTATGGTGCTGTCGGGCATTCTTCTGTGGCTCATTGTCTGGCGCGGCCAAGGAGAGATTACCATGAACGCTTTGGAAGAATTCTGGGAGCGCAATCTCGTCAACATCTTTGCCTCTCCCTTGCGCCTCTGCGAATGGATCGCATCGCTCTTGCTGCTGGGCTTTGTCAAAGCCGTAATGAGTTTTGCTTTTGCCCTTGCCCTCGCATGGTTCCTGTATGCGGTGAACATGTTTGTGTTCGGATTTCTCCTGATTCCGTTCGGGCTCCTCCTCATCATGACCGGGTGGTGGTTCGGGTTTTTCATCATGGGGCTGATCTTGCGCTTCGGGAAAAAAGTGCAAGCGCTCGCGTGGACCTCTATTTTCATCATCTCGCCCTTTGCCGCGGCATACTATCCGCTCTCCACCCTGCCCTCCTGGGCGCAGGCGATCGGCAGGATGATCCCCGTCACGTACGTCTTTGAAGGGGCGCGCGAGGTGATCGCGACCGGAGCCCTGGATCCGCGCAAACTCTGGATGGGATTGGCATTGAATCTCCTCTATCTTTTCCTCGCCGGATGGTTTCTCCAACGGAGTTTTGAAAAACTCCGCGAGCGGGGATTGGAAAAAATAAACTGAAACCACCGCGCGTTCCCCCCTTTCATCTCCAAAAGAAACGTGCTATAGTATGTGTCATGGAGGCAATGAAGCAATCCGATGATGATCTGCGCGGAGAACTGCGCGAGCGGACCATGGGGTACATCATCGCGGCATTCGGCGTCGTGGCGGGGCTTGCGTGGAACGATGCCGTGAAGGCGATGATTGAATACGCCTACCCCTTGCCCCAAAACAGCATCCTCGCAAAAATCATCTACGCGCTCATTATTACGTTCGCCGTGGTGCTGGTTACCGCCTATTTGGCGCGCCTGCTGCGCATAGGCGTGGAGAAGAAGGGGTAGCCATGCCGCATTATGCCGCACATTGAAATTGCCGCCGAAAAAGTGTTTTCCATTGGGGGACTTCATATTACGAACACGCTCCTCACGAGCTGGGTCGTCGTGGCATTGCTCATCGCCGCGGCGGCCGTCATACGCAAACGGCTCGCGATAATTCCCGGCGGCGCCCAGAATGTTTTTGAATTTTTCGTGGAGCGATTCGCGTCCCTCATGCACGGCGTGTTGGGGTCGCGCGAGACCGCGGAAAAATATTTTCCGCTGGTCGGCACGGTGTTCATCTTCATCCTCACGTCCAACTGGCTCGGCATTCTGCCGGGCGTGGGATCAGTCGGGTTTTTTGAGCACATCGGCGGGGAATCAACGTTTGTACCGGTTTTCCGGTCTGCGGCAAGCGATCTGAACATGACGCTGGCCCTCGCCACCGTCACGGTATTCCTCATCCACGTCATGGCGGTGGGCGCCATCGGCGTCAAGTCCCATGCCGGCAAATTCTTCTCATTCAAGGGACCCATTGAGTTTTTTGTGGGGATCCTTGAATTGGTCTCCGAATGTGCTAAAATAATCTCGTTCTCGTTCCGGCTCTTCGGGAACATATTTGCGGGCGAGGTGCTGCTCGTCATCACGGGGTTTTTGGCGCCGTTCGGGGCGCCCATACCCTTTTTGATGCTTGAGATCTTCGTAGGATTCATACAGGCGCTGGTATTTGCCATGCTCACCACGGTGTTCATCAGCATCGCCACCAGCCGCCACGACAGCCATGAGCCAGAGGTCGCGCGTCATTAACTAACTTCATAACGCGTAACTCATAACGCATAACGCAAGACGTAGTCGCGCTATGCGATATGCGCTACGCGCTTCGCATATTGTTATGGATCCAGAATCAATCAAATTGTGGGCAACCGCCGCGGCGATCGTGGGTGGCACCATAGTGCCGGCGGCCGCCATCGGCTTTATCGGCGCCCGGGGGCTCGACGCCATCGGCCGCAATCCGGAAGCCGCGGCAAAGGTGCAGACCGCGATGATTTTGGCGATTGCATTCGCCGAGGCCATCGCAATTTACGCGCTCGTGGTGGCGCTCATCATTAAGTTTGTATAGCGGCAAAACGACAAACGAAAAACATAAAAAAGAAAACAAGAAACACGGTATCCCGTCACTTCGTTTGTCGTTGTATGTTTTGCGTTTGTAGTGATTATGAGCGATCTCATTCATGAATTTGGCATTGACTGGAAACTGCTTCTGGCGCAGGCGGTCAACTTCGGCGTCCTCATTTTTCTGCTGACAAAATTCGCGTACCGCCCGATTCTGACGATGCTTGCCAAGCGCCGCGAAGACATTGAACGGGGTGTGCGGTTCACGAGAGAAGCAGAGGTGCTGCGGGATCGCGCGGAGGCCATGAACGCCGAAGAAATGCGTCGGGCGCAGGCGCGGGCGCTGGCAGTCGTGACCGGCGCCGAGGAGACGGCGAAAATCAGGAAAGAAGAAATTGCGGCCGAAGCCGTACGGAGGGGTGAAGCAATCATCGCCGAGGCCCGGCGCCTCATCGCGCAAGAGAAGGCGAAGATGAGCGACGCGGCGTATGCGGACGCGGAGGATATGATTCGTTCCGGCATCGCACGGGTACTGGGCAAGATGCCGGCCAAAGAGCGCGACGTGGTACTGATCCGCGAAGCACTCGCTCAGCTAAAATCTGTTCAGGGATGAGGTATCGGATTTCAGAATACGCCAGAGCGCTCTCTGGAGCGCTGGAGGGCAAAAATGAAGTAGATCGGCGCGCGATTGCGCGCCGATTTGCAGAGGTCCTGATGCGCCATCGGGCCCTCGGGAAGGCCGTCGTCATCCTCGCCGCGTATGAAAAAATAGCTTTGCGCGCGCAGGGCGCCTCCAAAGTCAGGATTGAATCCGCTATGCGCGTATCGGCCGAGTTGAGAGCAAAGATCCGCGGGATTTTGGGCGCCAAGATTTATTTTACAGAGGTGGAAAACGCCGGTCTACTCGCCGGTGTCAAGATTCTCATTGACGATGAACTGCTGATTGACGCGTCAGGTCTGCGACAGATTGAGCGCATGTTCGGCAAAAAATAACATTCTAGCATTCTGCAGAATGTTAGAATGTTGGAACAGTCAGAATGTTATCGAAGTTTTTATGAACAACGCTACCAAACATCATATCTACGAGGCTAAGCCTCGTAGATAATCAACGCCTATGAAAAGCATTACGGAACATTTGCGGGAGGAGATAGAGGGGTTCACGCGCGAGATCCGCGCGGAGAAGATTGGGCATGTCCTGGAGGCGGGCGACGGCATCGCGCGGATCTCCGGGCTCTCAGGCGTCTCGTCGCAGGAGATGCTTGAATTTGGAGTGTCAGAAATCAGAAATCAGAAATCAGAAATTGCGACAGCGGGGATTGCGTTCAATCTGGAAGAGGATTCTGTCGGCGCCGTACTTCTGGGAGATGCCAGCCGTATCAGAGAGGGAATGGAGGTGCGACCCACGGGCCGCGTGCTCTCCGTGCGCGTAGGACCGGAATTGATCGGCCGCGTGATTGATGCTCTGGGCAATCCGCTGGATGGGCGCGGACCCGTGTTTACCGATGCAGTTCCGCTTGGAAAACGCGCCTCCAATGGAGATGCGGTCTCTAAGCCCATATTTTATCCGGCTGAGCGGCCCGCGCCATCGGTTTTGGCGCGCGAGAGCGTGAATACCCCTTTGCATACCGGCATTGCCGCGATTGACGCGATCATCCCCATCGGCCGGGGACAGCGCGAACTCATCATCGGCGACCGCGGACTTGGAAAAACATCCATTGCGATTGATACGATTATCAATCAGAAAAATGATACGCGACATCGGACGCCGATTTGCATCTATGTTGCCATCGGCCAAAAGGAATCCAAAGTTGCCAAAATCATCGCGACTCTGAAAAACGCGGGCGCCATGGAGTACACGATTGTCGTGTCTGCTCCGGCGTCCAGCCCGGCGCCTTTGTGGTATCTGGCTCCCTACGCCGGATGCGCCATCGGCGAATACTTTATGGAGCGCGGACAAGACGCGCTTGTCATCTACGACGATCTCTCCAAACACGCATGGGCGTATCGGGAACTGTCTTTGCTTTTGCGCCGTCCCCCGGGCCGCGAAGCATACCCTGGCGACATTTTTTATCTCCACGCGCGGCTTTTGGAGCGCGCCGCCAAATTGAACAAAGAAAACGGCGGCGGCTCCCTCACCGCTCTGCCGATAATTGAGACGCAACTGGGCGACGTATCCGCATACATCCCGACTAATGTCATCTCCATCACGGACGGGCAGATCTATTTGGAACCGGAACTTTTTCATCAGGGACAACGGCCTGCGCTCAATGTCGGACTTTCGGTTTCGCGCGTGGGATCATCGGCGCAAACAAAAGCAATGAAAAAAGTGGCCGGGCGTCTACGGCTGGAACTCGCGCAATTCCGCGAGCTTGCGGCATTTGCCCAGTTTGCGTCTGACTTGGACGAGTTCACGCGTAAACGGATTGAGCGCGGACGCGTTTTGTCCGAAATTTTGAAACAGCCCGAACGCAAGCCGATTCCCTTTGAAGAGCAGGTGGTCATGATTTGGGCCGCCACCAACGGATATTTTGACGATGTCGCGGCGGCCGATGCCGCCGCAACCGCCACGAAATTTTTGGATTATCTCCGTAAACTCCATCGTGAGGAAATTCTTGACGCCATCCGCGAGAACGGAGAGCTCACAAAAGAAATTGAGGCAAAACTTGGATTATTTGTTGCGGAATTCAAAAAAATATAATATGCCTGCTACACCACGCCAAATAAAATCCGCAATAATAGAACTGCTACAAAACAATTCGCAAGGAATGAGATCCACGCAACTATTCAAGACGGTTCAGGAAAGGCTTCCGTATATTAGGGGTGGCCAGTTTGTTGGCGTACTTAGAGGCTTGCGTCTTAGGAAAAATACCAACATAGAACGAATATCGCGTGGTTTGTATCGACATATAAGATTCAGAGATGAGGGAAAATCTACCCAACCAGATGCGACTATCACCACTGACTCTATACATGAAGAACAATTTTATAAACCGTTTGCAGATTATCTTGTCGACGAACTAGAAGAATCCACAAAGGCAGTAGCGCTTGGCGGTAATATTTTCAGTGATAGATGGGGGACTCCTGATGTGATAGGTAAAAACGAATCGCAGATAGGCGACATAATAAAACACGGAACAGAAATAATATCAGCCGAAATCAAAACAGATGCAACTGCTACATCCCTCATAACGGCGTTTGGTCAAGCATGTGCGTATAAAATATTTAGTCATAAGGCGTATCTTGTCATACCCAAAATGGCGAGCGATGAAGCGAAGTCGCGCATTGAATCGCTATGCCTTATTTTCGGTATAGGGCTAATATTTTTTGATCGCCATAATCCGACCAATCCTAACTTTGAAATACGAGTGAG
This sequence comes from Patescibacteria group bacterium, assembly GCA_038063095.1. Taxonomy (GTDB): domain Bacteria; phylum Patescibacteriota; class Minisyncoccia; order Sungbacterales; family HO2-52-23; genus WO2-54-10. Next base: position 4,228 of record JBBTVQ010000033.1, on the reverse strand, counting down.
GGCAGTGAAACATGAACCAGATTGGTTTTATGTCAACAAATATATCGAATTGATAAAAAATAGATTGTGGTAGCTAAAGAGCCCTGCGTGAACGAGGCGCAAAAATTTATGGAGACCTACTCTTTTCCCGGACAATTCAAATGTATGTATTGCAAAGAGGACTTGGATCCGGAAAATAAAACTGCGCTTGCGAATAAACAGTACATTGAGCTGCGCTGCTTGAGTTGCGGCGCACGATGGCAATTTTGGGCGAGCGTGCAACTGAATCAGCGGTTAGCGGAAGGCGGCAAGTTCAACAAAACTAAAAAGCCGCCTGTTGCGGCGGCTCTTTAGCGTGGACCCGGCGGGATTTGCACCCGCTTTCCCACTTGTCAAAGGTGGAGTTCTACTTCATAAACTACGGGCCCAGGGTCCACAGACCAAGAATAAAACAAAAGAAGCCCCTTTTCAAGGACTTCTTTTGCTGACAAGTGGGGGCCCGTAGTTTATGCGGACTCCACCCTATATCTCCAGTATAACAAGCGCAAGATAGATGTCAAGCATTTCACACAACAAGCGTAAGATAGAAACCCCATAAAATCCCATAGGTAAGGGATGCTTTTCCACAAAATCCCTACCTGGCTAATGTGGATAACTCTCTATAAGGATATATGCTCTCAACCAAAGCCATCAAGCAGAGGATAAAATCCGTCAAAAACACTTCGCAGATTACCAAGGCGATGGAGGTCGTGTCCGCGACCAAAATGCGCCGGAGCCAGCAGTTTGCCCTGGCCGCGCGGCCGTACTCAGTCGCGTCTTTGGAGATGATGCAGAATCTCTTGCGGAGAACTCCTGTTTTGCCGCCGATATTACTGGAACGGGAGATAAAAAATAAGGCATTACTTATCATCACTTCGGATAAGGGTCTTGCCGGAGCGTTCAACGCAAATGTCCTGCGCAAAGCGGAGGGGTGGGTTGCGGGAGAGCTGAAAAAAAATACCGAGTTTTCAGTCATCACGGTGGGTAAAAAAAGCAAAGATTACTTTGTGCGAAGTCCGACTTCAAACAGGGTTGTTCGGAGTTTCTTTCAATTCGGCGACTATACGGATTTGTCCGAGACCCTGCCGATTGCGAATTTGCTCCTTACCGGGTTTCAGAACGGGCAGTGGGACTCGGTGGATGCCGTGTACACGCACTTCCGTACCACACTCCTACAGGAGACGGTGCTCAAAAAAATCCTGCCCGCAACCGAGGTCGGGCTGGAAGACGCGGTCGCAAGTATTTTGCCGGAGCGCGGCCGGTATGCAAACCTACAACCTACAACCTACAACCTACAACCTCGCTATAACTATGAGTACAAATTTGAGCCCTCTCCGACGGAAATTCTGGAGACGCTGGTACCCCAGTTGATCAAAATGCACATTCATCATATTATATTGGAGTCCAACGCCTCGGAGCACTCGGCGCGGATGGTGGCGATGAAAAACGCCTCGGACAACGCGCGGGAGCTCATCGGCGATCTTACGCTTGCGTTCAACAAAGCGCGCCAAGCAAACATCACGCGGGAGTTGGTGGAGATTACCGCCGGAGCGGAACAAATCAATCAGTGATAAAAATCCTATGGCAGATAGATTCAAGATGATCGCATCCGGATACTTGGTTCTCATCAAGGACCGGAAGATATTACTTGGTAGGCGGCAGAACACGGGATACGAGGACGGAAAATATGGGCTGCCCGCAGGACACATTGAGGAACACGAGACCATCACTAAAGGCACTGCGCGGGAGATAAAAGAGGAGATAGGAATCACTATCAGTCGGAAAGATCTCATATTGAGTCATGTGATGCACAGAAAAGGCAACGATGAACGGATGGATTTTTTCTTCACGGTATCTCATTGGCGCGGCAAGATAAAAAACGAGGAACCGGAGAAGTGCGACGATCTGCGATGGTTTCCGCTCAATATATTGCCGAAAAATACGATCCCGTATATTCGCGCGGCGATAAAGCACTGTACCAAAAAGCAAATATATTCGGAATTCGGATGGAACAAAAAATGAATGGGAAGATAACGCAAATCATCGGGCCGGTAGTTGATGCGGAGTTTGCCGAAGGCAATGTGCCGCGGATTTTTCATGCGTTGAAGGTGAAAAATAGCGAGGGGCGGGAGATTGTGCTGGAAGTGGCGCGACACTTGGGTTCGGGCCGAGTGCGCGCGATTGCTTTGTCTTCCACCGACGGGCTGGCGCGCGGCGTGGAGGTTGAAAATACCGGCGAGGGGATTTCCGTGCCTGTGGGACGCGAAGTGCTGGGGCGGCTTTTTAATGTAGTAGGCGAGCCCACGGACACCGGAGAGAAAAAATTCAAAACCCGCTGGCCCATTCATCGCGCCCCGCCACCGCTCACCGAGCAGTCCACCAAGACAGAGATTTTCCATACAGGCATCAAAGTGATTGATCTGCTCGCTCCCTTTATCCGCGGCGGAAAAGTCGGGCTGTTCGGAGGCGCGGGCGTGGGCAAAACCGTATTATTAAAAGAACTCATCCGCAATGTGGCCGAGGAGTCCGGGGGTGCCTCTGTCTTTGCCGGAGTAGGGGAGCGCACGCGCGAGGGCAATGATTTGTATGAGGAGATGAAAGAATCCGGGGTGCTAGACAAAACCGCGCTGGTCTTCGGTCAGATGAATGAGGTGCCGGGCGCACGCCTGCGCACGCCTCTTGCGGCACTCACCATGGCAGAGTATTTCCGAGACGAGGAGAGAAAAGACGTCTTACTTTTCATTGACAACATCTTCCGTTTCTCCCAGGCAGGAGCCGAGGTGTCGGCGCTTCTTGGCCGCATGCCCTCTGCCGTGGGATACCAGCCCACGCTTGCCACGGAAATGGGCGAGTTGCAGGAGCGCATCACCTCCACCACGCGCGGATCCATCACCTCGGTGCAGGCGATCTATGTGCCCGCGGACGACATCACGGACCCGGCGCCCGCCACCACCTTCAGCCATTTGGATTCCACGATCGTGCTCTCCCGCGCGCTCACGGAACTTGGCATCTATCCGGCAGTGGATCCGCTCGCGTCCTCGTCCTCCGGTCTTGATCCCTCAATCGTGGGTGAGGAGCACTACCGAGTGGCGCGGGAAGTCCAGAGGACACTCCAGCGCTACGCGGAACTGCAGGACATCATCAACATCCTCGGTATGGAGGAGTTGTCCGACGAGGACAAACTCACGGTTTCCCGCGCCCGCAAAATCCAGCGATTTCTCTCCCAACCCTTTTTCGTGGCAGAAGCATTCAGCGGCATCGCGGGAAAATTCGTCAAAATGGAAGACACAGTGCGAAGCTTCGCCGAAATCTTGGCAGGCAAACACGACGACAAACCCGAGAGCGCGTTTTATATGAAAGGCAACATTGAAGAGGTTACGAGATGAGATCTCTGCAATTGACCAGTTTGGACATTCCAACTTTGTAATTAATGTTGGAATGTCGAAACTAACGTCTGAACCAAATATGAGAGTCGCCATCCACTCCATCCAAAAAACCCTCTACGAAGGGGTTGCCGAAAAACTGATCTGCGGAACCCCACAGGGGCAGATTACGGTTTTGAACGATCACATCCCCTTGATTACGAAAATCATGGGGCCGGCGGTGATTACGGAAGACCCCGACGGCAGACGCCATGAGGTCGCGCTGCCCGGCGGTATACTGGAAGTACGCCCCGAAAGCGAGGTAGTGATTCTTGCCGATTCATAGACATAAGAAAAAGGGTCACTCCCATTTTGGGACGATCGTCCCAAAATGGGAGTGCGCGAGAATCCGTGAAAAAACAGCGTTACATCATCAGCCATGCAAGCCCCCTCGGCCACTATGCGGCGCAGGCGTTTGTCGTGCGGTGTTTTGACGAGCGGTTCCGCGCCGCGTGTGAAAAGTTTTTGGCGCGCGAAAAAATAAAAAAAGCGGACGTGGAATCCGTAGCCGGCGGCGCCAAGATTTTTTCCTCGCCGGAAAAAGCGGGGGACCGCGACTTCATGCTCCGCGAACTTGAAAAGTCAATCAAACTCCATCATACAAAACGCGTCATGCTCTTTACCCATTACGATTGCGGCGCCTACGGCGGCATCGTGCGCTTTGACGGAGACGAGGAAAAGCAATTTTCGTTCCATCAGACGGAACTGCGCAAAGCCGCGGCCGAGGTCAGACAAAAATTTCCCGACCTCGCCGTTGAGACGTATTTCATGGACAAGGAGGGGATCGC
>JBBTVQ010000032.1:0-5435 GCA_038063095.1 Patescibacteria group bacterium | reverse complement strand
TTTTCATAGATTGATTGCGCTTGCTCAAACGCACCCGTGATTTCCTCAAAATTATGCCCATTGATCTCGATGACGTGCCAATTGAACGCTTCGTATTTTGCGCGGAGCGGCTCCAGGGGCATAATGTCCTCGGTCATACCGTCTATCTGGATGTTATTGCGGTCAATGAGCGCGGTGAGATTATCCAGTTTCAGTTTTCCGGCGAGCATCGCCGCCTCCCATGTCTGTCCGCATTCCTGCTCGCCATCCGACATTAGGCAATAGATATTCATTTTTTTGCCGTCCATTTTTGCCGCAATAGCCGCACCCACCGCCTGCGAGAGGCCGGAGCCGAGGGGGCCAGATGTGGTCTCCACGCCCGGGAGTGCGGTGCGGTGCGGATGCCCCTGGAGCCGCGTGCCAAATTGCCGCAGAGTTTTCAATTCCTCTGCCGGGAAATATCCGCTCCGCGCCATGGCACTGTAGCGCACCGGACAGATGTGTCCGTTGGAAAGAATGAGCCGGTCGCGCTCGGGCCACTCCGGATTTTTTGGGTCGTGGCGCAGGATGTGGAAATAGAGCGCTGCAAAAATATCCGCCATACCCAAGGGCCCGCCGATGTGCCCGGAGCCCGCGCCGGCAACCATCTCAATCACATCCTGACGGATCTGACTTGCCATCTCTTCCAGAAATTTTATTTTGGATTCGGAGAGGTGAGACATCGTTATTTCTTCAGTTCCTCAATGGCTTTTGCGGTATCCGGCGCGTCAAAAATCGCGGAGCCGGCGACGAGGATGTTGGCGCCCGCGTCAGCCGCGCACGCCGCGGTTTCCTGATTTACTCCCCCATCCGCTTCTATTATACACGAAGGACACGCCTCCCGTATAGCGGCGATTTTCCCCGCAATGAGATCCCAATCCGGCTTCTGTCCCGAGGCCCCGGGCGGGACGCCGAGGGGTAAGAAGAGATCCGCCTTGCCGAACCACGGCTCAAATACGATCCATGGCGTCTCGGGATTTATTGCAAGTCCGATCTCCCTCCCCGCGTCGTGACACTTTTGTGTTACTGTCCGACATTCAATGTCGGACATGGCTTCAAGGTGCACGATGACCCGGCGCACGGGCGATATGAACCACTGTTCAATAACTGCATGCGGCTTGGCGACCATGAGGTGCGCCTCGCATTTCAATTTCGTCCGCAGCTCCGCCAAATCTCGCGGATCATTCCACGTCGGATGCGCGGAAAAAACGCCGTCGGTCACATCCAGATGACACCACGATACATACGGCTCTACTTTTGCGATTCGTTCCTGCACTTCGGCAAAAGTGGAAGCGTTGATGGAAGGGATTATATCGGCCATGGGCTAAAAATCCCAATGTCCAAATCCCAATGTCAAATGAATGCTTCAATGACTCAATGGTTAAAATCGTTTTGAGTCATTAGAGTTTGGGATTTTATTGGTCATTGGGATTTGGACATTGGACATTTTATCTAAAGTTTTTCTCTTCTATCTCTCCGATCTTTTCCAACCGTCTGATGTGCCGGTCTTCTCCGGTGAATCTCGCGCCGAGCCACATAACGACGATCTCCTGCGTAGTCCTTTCATCCAGCCAGTCTGCCGGAAGCACCAACACATTGGCGTCTTCGTGCTCGCGCGACTGCTTTGCTACTGCGGTATTCCAGCAAAGTACTGCGCGGATGCCGCGAAACTTATTGGCAACGATGTCAACGCCGTGTCCCGAGCCACAGAGAAAAATACCCTTGTGTGTGCCTGGGTTTTCCGCTATTTTCACGGCTGCGGCTGCGGCAAAGTCAACATAATCATCCCCCGCGTCATACGCGAGCGCGCCGCAATCCTCCACCGCAATCCCGCGCTCAATGAGCGATTTTCTGAGCGCCTCTTTCAACCGAAATCCGCGATGATCCGCCGCCACATAGATCATACGTCAATGGTATCAACAGAACCAATCAAAAACAAGGGATGTGCTGCGTCCGCTACTCTTCTACATCCCGGCGTGCATTGATATGGATGTTCTGCACAATGCCGACGCCGATCATGAGGGTAACGAGCGACGATCCGCCGTATGAGACAAACGGCAGGGTGATGCCAGTGATGGGGAACACTCCCATATTCATGCCAATGTGCATGAACGCCTGCGCAAAAATGAACGCGGCAAATCCGATGGTGTAGAGACGCGAAAAATTATCCCGCGCGCGAGATCCGACGCGGATAACGCGCCACAACACAATCCCGAACAGTCCAAGCAGTATGCTGCTGCCGACAAATCCCCATTCTTCGGCATACGCGGCAAAGATGAAGTCCGCATGCGGCTCAGGTAGAAAGTGCAAATGCGACTGCGAGCCGTAGCCGATCCCCTTACCCCAGGTCTGTCCGGACCCCACCGCGATCATGGACTGAATCATCTGATACCCCGTGCCTTTCGGGTCGCGATAGGGATCAAAAAATGAGGTAATGCGCGCCTTCTGATACGGCACGAGTACGAAAGACCATGCGACGCTGGCCACGACAAGGCCGATCGCCGTGAGATAAAAAAAATGCCGCAGGCGCATGCCCGAAAACAACACCACGGCAACCCAGATGGCGGCGAGGGTGATTGCAGATCCCGGATCCGGCTGGGCGAAGACCAAAAGGAACGGTATCGCCATGTACAGCCCGGAAAGTATGAGGTGCCGCGCACGGTAGATCTCAACGTGCCGCTTGGAAAAGAACTTCGCGAGGAGCACCACCAACGAAAGCTTGGCGAGTTCCACGGGCTGGAGGGCCACGCCGCCCAGCTGCAGCCACGCTCGTATGCCCCGCACGCGGGGACTCACCACCAAGACCAGCGCCAACAGGACGACCGCGGCCGCATAGAGTGCCACCACCGCGGCGGTCTCTCTGCGGAAGATACGAAAATCAAGAAAGCTGGAGACGGCGAGGAGCAGCACGCCGATACCCGTCCATATCAACTGCCGTTCAAAGAAGCGGACCTGTCCCACGGCCGATAAACTGAAAAGGGACGTGAGGCCGATGGCGACCAGCAGAAAAATACTCCCCATGAGAAGCCAGTCATACCGGCGGATATGGACAAACACGGCATGCATAACGCACGTCATTACTGCGGCGCCACGATGGTACCGGGCGCAAAAAGATTGACCCGCGGGTATACTTCTATCGCGGCGACCGCCCCGGCAAGCGGCTGCGGCCAAATGGAGGTGACGGTGCGCCGCTCCTGGGGCCCAATATCTTCCATAACGATGCGATTGGCTCCGATGAGGTTGCCCGCATCGTCAAATACGAGAAAATCAATGTCTGCCGCGCGGTAGCGGTGCGGCCCGGCGTTAAGGATCTGCGCCTCCACGACGCTCTGTTGTTTCCCCTCGTCCTCCCGGATACGATGCTCCCGGCGTTCCACGATGAGCTGCGGACGCGCCAAAGCAGTGCCCTTCCAGACGACCCGTGTCACGGAAAATTCAACGCGCTTCGCTTCCCGCGCGGTATGCACATTGGGCTCAATGATGGCCAGCCGCTCTCCCGGGTAGATATACGCCGTGCCGGATTTCTCGCCGATGATGCCGTACTCATCCAAGAGCGTGAATTCATACGCCACGAGATCGGATGAAAGCGTCTGGTTGGGATTATCCACCAACGCGGCAAGGTCGTACGCATCGGCGGATGCCCGGCCAAAACGCGCCCAGAATATGGAGACGGGCTTGGGGTTTTTGAGCTCGCAGGGGCTGCAGGGGCCGCCGCAGTCCACATCGGTCTCGCCGTGATTGCGCCGGTTATCCGTACAGCTGGCATCAGGCAAGGAACGTCCGACAAACCAGACCGTAATGCCCCCGACAAGCGCAAGGACGACCGCGATCGCCGCGAGTTGCCGCCGCACACGCCATGAAAACATGGTCCTAGTATAACAAATGAAGCCCCGCACGCAAGCTCCTTATCAAAATCTCCATGCCATCGGTTATCGGGAATTTCAGATGGGCTTTCCTGAAGATAATCCAACAAATCTACAACATTCCGGAGCATTCCGGGACCTTATTACTTAAATATGCTCCAGCATATTTAAGTAATAAGGTGTTCCGCTTCGGAACAAATAAAATGCAACGGCGAGAGCCGCTGCATAACGGGATCAGTAATACGCCACTTCCAATCGTATGCCGTCCAGATCAGTAAAAAAGACGGCATAATAGTCGGGCGCATACTGCGGATAGAATTTGGGCGGATGGATGATCAGGGAATAATCATGGATGATGCCTATATTTAGAAAGTCATAGACATCATCAACCACGCGCGGCGTCTCCGCTTTAAAGCATACGTGATGGAGTCCCGGCGCTTCAAAAACATATTTTGGCTCTTGATGCGCCGCGGGCCGGATCCAAATACCCAGCCCCTGTTTGCTAACCCATGCCGCACTCCGCTTTGAATCCCTCACTATCTGAAAACCAAGGCACCGAAACACTGTTCCGTAAAAAATCTTGCTTTTTTCAAGATCGCTCACGGAAAGAATGATATGTCCCGCTGGATCTAAAATCTCCGGTTCCACGCCATTCTCCTTTCTATTTTGCGAATTGTCAATGTCCCATCCCCCACCAAATAGTTCACACCGATATCCCAGCAAAACCTACTTTCCCGCGGCCTGGTGAGGCCTCAGTATCATCGGCGCATGGCGCTTTTACTTCTGTGCCCGCCCCCCACCAAATCTCTCGCATACCGGCGTACCCTACTTTCCCGAGGCCTGGTGAGGCCTCAGTATCATTGGGTCTGTATGCTTTCACTTCTCTGTTCGGAATGGGAAGAGGTGGGACACATACAGATAAAACACCGGTAAACAACAAACTTGGTGGGGGGTGAAGAATGGGAACAGGTAGAACACGCCATGCTAAATCACTGGGAAATCGCTGCACACTATTTCGTAGGGATGAATAATTCGTCAAAGTCGCTATACGGGATGACCCCGTAATACAACTTGGACTGTCTGCCAAAGGCAGACAGTATATGCACATAGTCCAAGTTGATATACTGGGTGAGAACGATCTATTAGTACCGCTCGGCTAAAACGATTGCTCGCCTTACACCTGCGGCCTATCAACCTCGTCATCTCCGAGGGATCTGCGATACCTTATCTTGAGGCGCGCTTCGCGCTTAGATGCTTTCAGCGCTTATCGCTTCCGAACATAGCTACCCGGCGGTGCTCCTGGCGGAACAGCCGGCAGACCAGAGGTTCGTTCATCCCGGTCCTCTCGTCACGTTTTGCTTCGCAAAACCGCGGACGCTCGCGGATTTCACGCGGACATACGCGGAATGTACGAATTGCTTCCTCCATCACTGGAGGCGTAGACTATATCTTTGCCCTTTTGAACTCTATGTCCAAAGTCGGGCATCGGCATATTATAATTGCGAATTTCACAACTATCCGACCGCATCACGCGGTCAAGTCGTTACGGGGTCA
>JBBTVQ010000031.1:0-1896 GCA_038063095.1 Patescibacteria group bacterium | reverse complement strand
CGCGGCGCGCGCGTTTGTGGCATCCCAAACCTGACGCCAAAAAAACTTGGTTTGGGATGCCGATAAGCGGCTTTATTCAGCAAACTCCGGGTGCTTGACAAATGAGTGCGGATCTGCGTATAGTCCACTGGCGCGGTACGGACGGCTCATTCCATCAAAAAGATCGAGAAAGGGGTATGTCATGGGCACTCTGGGTCGTTTTTTACGCCGCGTGGCTCGTTTTTTAGGCCACACAGCGGCAGGATTAGGAGCTCTTTCCATGGTGCTGGTTCCTTCCTTTGTTTTTGCAGAAGGAAGGGGTACGCGCCTTCCGACGCATGCCGAACTCACTCGGGCGCTCGCTGCGGTCTCGGCAGCAGGCGTTAACAACGGAGCGATTTTTTCACCAGCAGAGATGTGGGCCGTGGTGGTTGATCGCTCCGGTCTGGTTCGGGTGGTGACGAAGACACCCGGTACAGATCCCTGGCCCGGAAGCCGGGCGATCGCACTGGCGAAGGCCTATACGGCCAATGCCTTCTCTAAACGGAAGTTGCCGCTGTCCATCGCAAATCTATTTAGTGCGGTGCAGCCCGGCGGCAGCTTGTTCGGGCTTCAGGAGGGCAATCCACTGAATGTCGCCGCCGCGTATGCGGGGACAGGCGAGAAATTCGGTACTGTCAAGGATCCGGCAGTGGGGAAGCGTCTCGGCGGCACCATTACCTTTGGTGGCGGATTACCCCTCTACCATAAAAGGACCGGTGCGGTGCTGGGTGCCATCGGGGTCAGCGGCGATTCTTCGTGCGCTGATCACGTCATTGCCTGGCGCATCCGCCACGCGCTCGGATTCACCATGATTCCGGGCGGAGTTAATACGGGTTCGTACGGTGGAGCAAAAGCGCCCTCCGGCGGTGATGACAACATCATCTACGGAGGGGAGAGCGGCTTCCGCCATTCCGGCTGTGGCTTTACGGAAACGGGCGTAAGCGATCTGCCATCAATGCAGAATTTCGCAAAGCCCGTTGCCAAGGCCGGAAAGTAGTAAAGTAAGGGGTTACATTTGTCGCCCGCACCGCGCGTGAGACGGCCGCTACACTACCTGTAGCGGCCGTATTTTGTAGGACGCGCGAGCGATTTTGCGGTAAGCTAAGCTTACCGCAAAGCCCATACATAAGCTGTGGATAAGCCGTTTGTCTTGGTCCCTGCGGTAAGCTAAGCTTACCGCATGAGGAAGGAGGTGTTTGAAGAAGGAGAATATTACCATGTGTATAATCGCGGCGTTGATCGGCGGTCGGTGTTTTCCGATGACCGCGACAGGATCCGCTTTGTTCATACGCTCTACCTTCTGAATCATTTTCTCACCATTCCCGATCGTTTTGATGTGATATCCTTGGAGCCGAGGGATCTTCTGACGCCTATCGCTCCGTTCGTCGAAATCGTGGCGGCGTGCCTTATGCCGAATCACTTCCATTTTATGCTGACCCAGAAAAAGAAAAACGGCATCAGCGCTTTTTTGCAGAAAGTCGGGACGAGTTACACGAAGCATTTCAATAATCGTCACGAGCGCACCGGATCTCTTTTTGAGGGCACGTTTAAGGCAAAGCACGTTGCCCGGCATGAATACGCCTCCTATCTCACGCAGTATATTCACCTCAATGCCGCGACATTGGCGAAGGGAAAGGTCGGAGGCAAAGACACAGCGAGCGCGATCGAACGGTATCAGTGGTCCACGCTGCCGGATTACCTTGATCACAGAAGCCCTTTCTCTCTGTTTGTGACAACACGGTTTCGTGACGAGGTATTGGATGTCAATGCGATGCAATATAGAGCATTCCTGCACGAGACGCTTTCGTCGCAAGCTTAGCTTACGATTTTGCTTTACATGTAATTTATAATCGCGTTGTCCCCACTTCTCTTATC
>JBBTVQ010000030.1:4098-5023 GCA_038063095.1 Patescibacteria group bacterium | reverse complement strand
AATATCAACACTAATCGGCAGGAGCCGATTATTGTTGATGGTGTAAAAATACCTGAACTACGCGGGGGCTTGCCCCCGCGGTTTCCGCCGAACTGCTAAAATCATTTGCGCGTCAAAATAACGCGCGGCGCGGGGACCGGGATGATGAATGCGCCGCCGGCGCGGGAGAACCATTCCAGTTTTTGCATGATGGAGTCCGCGAAGTTCCACGCCAAAATCAAAATATAATCGGGCTTTTTCTCCGACAAATGTGCGGCAGACACCACCGGTATATGGGCGCCCGGCGTATATAATCCTTGCTTCCATTCACTATCGTCTACGATATAATCCAGCGTCTCTATGCCGATGCCGCAATAATTCAAGAGCGTGTTGCCTTTGGCAGGCGCGCCGTAGCCCGCAATGGTTCTGCCCTCTGTTTTTATTTTTTTCAAAAGCGCGGTGAGTTCTTTTTTATTCTGCTCCACTCTTTGGGTAAAGTTCTCATAGACCTCACGAGTGTCCAAGCCGCGCGCGCGCTCATCCGCGATAAAGCCGCGGACTGCTTCGCCTGCGCCGCGCGCCGCCTCGCGGCGCGCGGCAAAAACGCGCAAAGACCCGCCGTGGCTATCTGTTTTTTCCACATCAAATATCTCCATCCCCAGACGCTCCAACAGGGCTTGTAACGAAGATACGGAAAAATACGACAGGTGCTCGTGGTACACCGTATCAAAAAGGTTTTTCTCGAGGAAATCAACGAGATACGCGGCCTCTATAATAAACACGCCGTCATCCGCCAATAAAATCTTCACGCCCGCAACCAACTCGTCCAAGTCATTCACATGCGCGAACACATTGGTCGCGGTAATGGTCGCGGCGCGGCCATGCCGCGCCGCGATGTCGCGCGCGACTTCCGGCGTAAAAAAACGCGGCACGGTCTCTATGCCCG
>JBBTVQ010000030.1:0-4088 GCA_038063095.1 Patescibacteria group bacterium | reverse complement strand
AGGCCTCGGCCGCGATTTTTTCCGCCGGATCCACGCCAAGCACCCGCATGCTCCGTTCCAAAAATGGTTTCAGGAGAATGCCGTCGTTTGAGCCGATGTCCACGACGAGCGACGACGGCCCCAGCGCGAGGCGCCTGATCACGCCATCGGCGAATGATTGAAAGTGCGCGGCGAATGCCGGTGAAGTGGATGAGACGTAGACGTAGTTTTTGAAAAGGAGTTCCGGGGACACGATATCGCGGAGTTGCACGAGCGCGCAATCGCGGCAGAAATATAGGTCCAGCGGAAACGCAAGCTCCGGCTTGCCCACGTCCGCCTGCCGGAGAAAAGCGTTTGCCGGGGGCTGGACGCCAAGAGAAAAAATCCGTACCAGCGAGGAACCCCGGCACCCGCGGCACTCGACATTGCGCGTCATCAGCGTGGTCTCCGGCATCACGGTTTTACCCCGTTAGAAGGCGGTGAACTTCTAACGGGGCTTACAAGTTCAATCCGCACCGTATCCGCCTCATAGTCCGCCTGAGTCCGCGACTCGGTCGCCATGGCGAGAAACGTCGTGTCCTCCAAAAATCGCATCGCATGGATCATCTGCGGCTCGGTAAACACCATGTCGCCCGCGGCGAGTACTGCGGTCTCTCCATCGCCGCCCGCAACCGGCTTTTCCGAATACTCCATCTTCCCGGACAGGATATAACAGTAGTGAGAATCCTTTTTATGATAGTGGTTCGCGCGCACGCTCCCGGCCCGCGAGGTGATGAGCAGGATGCTTTTGATCGCGGTGCCGTTGTCCAAAATCTTGGTAATTGCCCCGCGCACGTCCGTAAACTCCGGCGTGATATTTTTTGTAATGTGTAACATCGCAGCAGAAGCGCTAGGCAATGGCGCGGCTGATCACCTCCATCATGCGGGTGACGCGCAGGCCATGCGTGATGCCGCTGATCGGCTCCGCGCCTTTGCGGACGCAGGAAATAAAATGCTTTAGTTGATTGCGCAGGGGCTCGCGGGCATCAATCGCGGGCATGACGATTTCCCCCTCGGCGTACTCCATAAAGCGTGATGCGGATTCTCCGTCCGCATGCGCGTGAGAGATTGCATCTCTCACGGGATACGGATGCAGAAAAAACTTCAGTTTTTCTTCGCGCCGGTCGTCAAAAACCGCCATGCCCTGGGCGCCCGCGATCGTCATCCGGCGCACTTTTTCCGGCGCGAACCACGAGACCGCGACAACCGCAACAAGGCCATTCGCAAATCGGATGCTTGCCGAAGCAAAATCATCACGGCCCGTTCCAAAAAAATCAACGATGCTGCCCGTGACATCCGCGATGTCTCCGGGAGAAAAAAGATAGTCAATGATCGCAAGCTCATGCACGGCCATTTCCGCAAAACATCCTATACCGGGGCGGACAGGTCCAAAAGAGAAATGTTCGGCAAAAACATATTGTACGGCGCCCAGCATGCCCTCGTCGAATTTTTTCTTCAGATGCCGGATGTGGTCGTTATACAGATACTGGTGCCCGACCATCAATGTCTTACCGCTTTTCTCCGTGGCTCTGCGCATCGCTTCCGCCTCTTGCAGATTCATCGCCATCGGCTTCTCTACCAAAATATGCTTCCCCGCCTCCAGCGCCCGCACCGCAAGCCCTGCGTGCGACTGAGCCGGAGTCGCGATCACCACGCAGTCAATCTCCGGATTGGAAAAGATGTCTTCTGCCTCTGCGGCGCGCGCGATTGACGCGGGAAGTTCCGGAGCGCGCTTTTCAATGGTCTCCCGCGACCGATCCGCGATCGCCCGCAACGCGGCGCCCGGCATATCCTGGAGGAGCCGGACATAATGGCGCCCGAAGTATCCCGCGCCGACCAAACCGAAGCGGAGCGTATCGTTCATATCTATACCTCGCGCGCCGGAGATGCCGACGCATCCCGAAACCAGGCAAGAGTCCTGCCGAGTCCCTCGGCCAAGCCCACCTGCGGCGCATACCCGAGATCCCGCCTGATCTTCGTCAGATCCGGACACCGGCGTTTTGGTTCGTCCGCCGGATACGTCTCAGGATATTGCACGAGTTGGGCTTTCACCTCCTGCGGAAAGAGTTTGGAAACCATGGCAGCCAGCGTCATCATGCTTACCTCTTCCGTATCCTGCCCCACGTTGTAAATCTCTCCGGCAGGACCCGAGAGTAATACTTTGAAAAATCCCGTCATGGCGTCGGTGACGTAACAGAACGTGCGCGTCTGGGTTCCCCGGTCGTGCACCGGCAACGGCCCGCCTGCCAAGCCCCGCGCCATAAAGGTCGGTACCACGCGATAGTCGTCGGATCTCATCCCCGGGCCGTAGACGTTGAAGGGACGGACGATCTTCACCGGCACGCCGTAGCGCTCGTGATACACCATGCACAAGGTCTCGGCGAGACGCTTGGACTCGTCGTAGCAGGCGCGCGGCCCGATGGAAGACACATTGCCTTTGTAGGTCTCGGGCGTGGGAATGGCATGCGGAGCCGGATCGCCGTAGATCTCGCTGGAACTGAAGAAGAGAAATCCCCGCACGGCGCCGCTCTGCGCCCGCGAAAAATCCAGCAGGTTTTTCGCGCCATACACCGCGGATTCAATCGTCTCCAGCGGATGCTGGCGGTAGTACACCGGAGACGCCAGCCCCGCCGCGTGGATGACGTAGTCGGGCGAGACGTCAAGATGCAGGGGTGCGGAGACGTCTCCGCGCACAAAAGTAATATGCCCGTCATACAGGTCTCCCATGAAGCTTCGCAGAGACCCCGTGATATAGTTGTCCACGGCGATCACGCGGCAGGGACGAGGGAGCACTCGTTCGTTGAGGAGGGCTATCACCCCGCACACGTACGAACCCAAAAATCCCGCGCCGCCGCTCACCAGGAGCGTGGCGCCGGACAATTTTTTTGCCTCGTCTCCGAGCGATACCACGATGCGTTCCAAATCCTCCGAGATGATAGGGTGTGCCATACCGTACCCACGATATATCGCCGCTATAAAAAAGCAAGGCCGTCCTGCTGCCGTGTTCCGCTGCCGAAATTGCCCGCTGTTGAAAACACGATACCCGGCCGGGTGTACTGTAAACACCTTGTTCGATCGAACAAGGTGTTTACAAGAGGGTATCCCTTTCCCTCCGTAATAGGACAGCGTCCCAAATGTGCCGTGCGGCCGAGCACGGGCAACGTCGGCAGCG
Source organism: Patescibacteria group bacterium (assembly GCA_038063095.1). Lineage (GTDB taxonomy): Bacteria > Patescibacteriota > Minisyncoccia > Sungbacterales > HO2-52-23 > WO2-54-10. The sequence continues at coordinate 898 of JBBTVQ010000030.1, read as the reverse complement.
GAATATCAAAATGGCAAGAACCGCCACTTGACGATAGTCCACAGGATTTTGAAGCCGTGATGCCAGCGGATCTTTTTTCCTTTTTCATAATTGCGCGGGTTGTAGCGAACCGGCACATCAACGATTCTTTTCCCCCGACGCAATAATTTGCAGATGAGCTCGTTGTCAAAATCAAAATCGTCTGTCCGCACGTCAATGCCCTGCACGGTCTCCCGCCGAAATACTTTGTAGCAGGCCTCGTACTCGCGGGCATTGTGCCAATAGAGCCAGTTGGTGGTCTGGGTGATCACGTGATTGCCGAGCCAGCTCAGCCAATAGAGCGACTTTCGCCTGCGCGCGTCTCGCTCCGGCGGTATTCTGACCCCCATCACCACATCTGCCTCCCCCGCTATGATGGGAGCCACGAGCGCCGGATATTCCGCCGGGTCATACTCCAGATCCGCGTCCTGCACCAAAATGACGTCTCCTGTCGCCCGCCGGATGCCGCTCTTGACCGCACCTCCTTTGCCGCGGTTCTCCTCATGCAGGACCACGACAATTCCGGGGATGCGGCCCGCGATCTCCCGCGTCCCGTCGCCGGAGCCGTCGTCCACCACGATGATTTCTTTTTCAAGAACAAGCGGCACGGCTTTGACGCGCCGCACCGTCTCCTCAATCGTCTGCGCTTCGTTGTACGCGGGGATGATGATAGAAAGTTTTTGCATGTCGCAATGCGTCAAGCGTCCACCCGAGCATCCGCGGGCCGCTGCCCCGCGGCAAAAAGATTGAAGCCCATCTCAAAATAGCGTATCCGCTCAATCGCGAATCCCGCCTGCTCCAAATCAGCGGCCAATGCCGCCTTTCTGTAGTAGCGCTTGTGGTCTGCCACGCCTTCTCGCGAGATCAGATGCAGGCGAAA
>JBBTVQ010000029.1:0-5317 GCA_038063095.1 Patescibacteria group bacterium | reverse complement strand
TTCCCGCGTACGCGGGAATGACATAACGGAGTGTAAACAACGCTGTCTATTCTTACAACTTATGTTCAAAAAAACAATACTGGAAAACGGATTGAGGATTATTACGGCACCCATGCAGGGCACCAATACGGTGACGGTTTTGGTATTGTGCGGCACAGGGTCCGACTATGAGGCGCGGGAGATCGGCGGGATCTCGCATTTTCTGGAGCATCTGTTTTTCAAAGGTACGGAGAAGCGCCCGACGCCAGAGGCCATCAAGCATGAATTGGACGGCATGGGGTCTATTTCCAACGCGTTCACGAGCCATGAACTGACGGGCTATCACGTCAAAGCGGCAAAGACATACCTCAATCAGTCGCTGGATCTTTTGGCGGATATTTACAAAAATCCGCTGCTGCCGGAGGAAGAGATAGAACGCGAGCGGCAGGTGATTGTGGAGGAGATGCACAAGGATCGCGACACGCCCACGCTCTACATCTGGTGGGTGTGGGAGCACCTCCTGTACGGAGATCAGCCGGCCGGATGGGACGTGATCGGCGAAGAAAAAACCATCCGCGCGCTCCCGCGATCTGCATTTGCCGATTACTTCACGCATCAGTACGTCGCGGGCAATACCGCGGTGGTGGTCGCCGGAAACTTTGATGAGGCCGCGACTACGGTTCAGATCCAATCGCTTTTTTCCGGTATCCGGGAAGCGGTGCCGGCGCGCGTCAAGCCCCCAGTCGTGGAACAACAGGCAGCGCCTGCGTTGCATTTGGAATACAAAGAAACGGATCAGACGCACATTGCCTTGGGCTTTCGCGGGTTTGCCGCGGACCACCCGCGCCGCTACACCGCAGAGGTGCTGGCCGCCATCCTCGGGGGATCGTGGAGTGCTCGGATGTGGGATCGGATCCGGGAGAAACTCGGCCTTGCCTATACCGTCTTTACCACCTATGAGTCGTATTCCAACCGGGGGTTTCTCACGACATACGCCGGAGTAGACCACCGCAACATTGAGGCAACGGTACGGGCGGCGCTGGAGGAATACCGGCGCGTTCTCACGGAGCCGGTGCCCGCGGCGGAACTCAAACGCGTCAAGGACTACATCCGCGGCACCACGCTCATCGGCCTGGAGCAGTCAAACGCGGTTGCGAGCTTCATCGGCGGCGAGGAGATGCTGACCGGCAAGCCCCTGACACCCGACGAGATTTTTGCTATGATAGAGGTAGTAACCGCAGACGACATCCGCGCGACAGCGAGTGAACTCATCCGTCCCGAGCGGCTCAACCTCGCCATGATCGGACCCGTCAAGGACAAAGATCCGTTTGAAAGATTGCTCGCAGGTCTGTAGTCTGCAGGAAGATTTTTATCATCGCGTGTGCCATCCGTCTATATCCTACATCCTAAATTTATGCCTGCAAAAGACTCCTCATATCTCTCCATTTCCACCTGGACCATCATCCGCTTCTTTCTTGTTGCGATCGCGATTGTCGCCCTCTACCTCGTGCGCGACATATTGGCGGCGCTCATTTTTGCCGTCATCGTGGCATCCGCCATTGAGCCCGTTATTGAATGGCTCAAGCGATATCGCATCCCCCGGATTCTCGCGGTGGTGCTCATCTATTGCGCGATCGGGTTTGCGTTTTTCTTCCTGATTTATCTCATTGTGCCGCTGCTGCTGGAAGAGGTCCATACGCTCTCTACTGGGTACCCAGTACTGCAGGAGCAGATCAGGAGAGGACTTGCAGAAGCCGAATCTTTGCCGTTTTTTCCCGATCTTCAGCTTGATCCCGGGGCGCTCTTTACCCTGCCGGATGAGTACGTGACGCGACTCGGCGGCGGGGTCATCAGTTTTGTCTCCGCGGTCTTCGGCGGCATCTTTTCTTTCGTGCTCGTCATCGTGTTTTCTTTCTACTTGGCGGCGCAGGAGCGCGGCATTGAGAGTTTTCTCCGTCTGGTAACACCGCTCCGGCATGAAGCGTACACGATTGATCTGTGGGAGCGGTCCCAGCGCAAGCTCGGCCGGTGGTTTCGCTCCCAGGTGCTCTTGGGCGCCATCGTGGGTATCCTCATTTTTTTCGGCCTCACCCTCCTTGGCGTGCCCAACGCATTGCTGTTCGCCATCATTGCGGGAATGTTTGAGATCATTCCGGTAGTGGGGCCGATTCTGGCCGCGGTCCCTGCGGTCATCGTAGCGCTCCTGGAGGCGCCGCTCCTGGGGCTTTTCACCGCTGGCCTCTATGTGGTCGTACAGCAGACCGAGTCGCACGTCATTGTCCCGGTCATCATGCGCCGCGCCGTGGGGCTCTCGCCTTTGATCGTGGTGCTCGCCCTTGTCATCGGCGGGACGCTGGGCGGCATATTCGGGATTCTCTTGGCGGTGCCGCTCACGGTGATCGGCGCGGAACTCCTGGACGATTGGGACAAAAAAAAGCGGGCATTGATGCCCGAATGACTCCGGAATGATACCGGGAGCCCCCTTGATTATGAGAGGAGAAAATATACGGCAATACCCGCGATGACAAGTTGAAATGGTATCCCGATGAGCGGATACGGCCCCAATTTTATATTCGTATGGCACCAATCATGAAAGTATTGTAGGGGTCGGAGAAACGCGGCTCCGGAGAGATACACGCCCTGCAGAAAATCAGGCAGTACTCCGCCGATTACAGCGCCGGCGACCCACCACCACTGGTCGTGAGACGCGGGACGGATGATGAGGAGGATGATCATGACGCCCAGTAGCGCGTCTGCGGCGAAAGTGCGGACGTCGCGGACTAGGCGCTTGCGAAACACACGCGCCTTGCCCGCACCCCAGTGGAGTTTTTGTTCATCATCCGTGTTGTTCGGGAGGGCGAGCATCGGATAGTCCCAGTGCGGTATGGCGTCTGCGAGATAGTGCGACGCCAGCGCCGTAAAAAAACCGAGGAGGGGATGCGACTGCGCAAGGGATCGGGTTACCGCCGCGGCAATGACAATATGCGTCGTGAGCGTCATACGCATCAGTATACGCTATGGATGCTCAAAAAGACAAAAAGAAGTTTTACATCACCACCGCCATTCCGTACGTGAATGACCGGCCGCACATGGGGCACGCGCTGGAGTTTGTGCAGGCGGATGTGTTGGCGCGGTATCATCGGGCGCGCGGCGAGGAGGTGCGGGTGCTCTCGGGCGCCGATGAGAATGCGCTCAAAAACGTGCAAGCCGCGGAGCGCGCGGGCATACCCGTGCGCGATTTCATTGAAGCGAACGCGCGTCTTTTCGCAGATCTCGCTCTGCGGCTCAACGTGCATTTTGACGTGTTTCAGCGGGGAAGCGACACCGCGCATCACTATCCGTCTAGTCAGGAGCTCTGGAAGCGATGCGCGGCAGCCGGGGATATTTATAAGAAGTCGTACGCGGGGCTCTACTGCCTGGGCTGCGAGGCGTTTTATACGCCCGAGGAGCTGACGCCGGACGGAGAATGTCGCGAGCATCCGGGGAGAAAATTGGAGGTCGTGTCCGAGGAGAATTATTTTTTTCGGCTCTCGCGGTATCGCGATCAATTGACGGAACTCATCACATCGGACGCAATCCGCATCGTTCCCGCGACGCGGAAGAACGAGGTGTTGGGATTTCTTGCGTCTCCGTTGGAGGACATCAGCATCTCGCGCTCCAACGAGCGCGCGCGCAACTGGGGCGTGCCGGTGCCCAGAGACGAGAGTCAGAAAATGTACGTCTGGTTTGACGCGCTCAATATCTATCAATCGGGCGTGGGGTTCGGTTGGGATGATGCGCAGTACCAAAAATGGTGGCCCGCGGATATGCACCTCATCGGCAAAGGCATCATTCGCTTCCATGGGGTATATTGGCCTGCGTTTTTACTCTCGGCAAAACTTCCATTGCCGAAGTCCATCGTAGTCCACGGCTACATCACGGTGGACGGCAAAAAAATGTCCAAGACCGTGGGCAATGTGATAGATCCCTTCGCGCTCATAGAAAAATACGGCGCTGACGCGGTGCGGTATTATCTCTTGCGCGAGATCCCATCCGGCGAGGACGGGGATTTCAGTATCAAAAAATTTGAAGATCGCTACAACGGCGATTTGGCAAACGGCATCGGCAATCTCGTGGCGCGTGTAGCGAAGTTGGGAGAGAAGATAAGCCCGATTCGTTTCGGAAGCGCAGATACGAACACGGCGATTCGTGAGCAGTTGGATTTTATACATACCAGCTACGAGGCGACGATCGAGGAGTTCGACCTCAATATCGCATTGGGGAATCTTTGGACACTCATCGGTGTTGCCGATAGATATATCAACGATCAGAGACCCTGGATTGTGAGATCCGATATAGAGGCGCTTGGCCTTGTCATTGGCAACGCGGCGATTATTATTGATTCTATTGCCCAATTCATCGCGCCGTTTCTCCCCGACACTGCGGCAAAAATTCGCGAGCAGATTTCAGTTGCTGAAGGTAAGATTGTAATAAAAAGGGGGCCGCATCTTTTCCCGCGCCTATGAAAAACAACACAACATTCTGACGATCGTCAGAATGTTGTGTTTAAATGGAGTTATGATCTCTTTTGACGATTTCAAAAAAGTTGAACTGCGTGTCGCAAAAATTCTTTCCGCCGAGCGGGTGGACGGATCCGAGAAGTTGTTGAAACTCCGCGTGTCGCTTGGCGCGGAAGAGTGCCAGATCATCGCCGGTATCGGGAAAAAATACGAGCCGGATGTCCTGGTCGGGCGCAATATCGTGATCGTCGCAAACCTTGAGCCGCGCACGATCATGGGACTGGAGAGTCAAGGCATGTTGCTTGCCGCAGACGCCCCCGAGGGTCCGGTTCTTCTCCTGCCGGATGAGGAGGTTGCAGCAGGTACGCGGATAAAGTGAGCATAAATTATGGGACTCGCCTGTGATTGCGCCCCCATCTTTTTTGTGCTACCGTCTCCGTATGGAATCTAGTTTCGTACAATACATTCAAAAACTTCTGCGGAGAGCCCATTACGAATACGACCCGTCGGTTAAGAATTGGGCGGGTTGGATTGAGGGTTATCCGGGCGTATATGCGCAGGCAGAGACGGTTGAAGAGGCGCGGGCTGATCTCATTTCGACCCTTGAGGACTTTTTGATCCTGGATCTACAGGGGGGGAAGCGGATTCCGGGGGTTTCGGTCTCTCCACGCGCGGTGGGATTAGGGCGTCGCGCTTCAAGATATGCCGCGACCCATAAGCCATAGGGAATTGATACGCAAGTTGCGCGCGCTTGGATTTGTCGGCCCCTTTTCAGGCGGCCGACATCCGTATATGGAGCGTGCTGGCCGCCGCATCGTCGTACCCAATCCTCACGGCAA
>JBBTVQ010000028.1:15245-18122 GCA_038063095.1 Patescibacteria group bacterium | reverse complement strand
GATCGTGTTCCGTGCAATGAGGAGATGCGCCATGAAGACATTGGTAGCCCTGTTGGTCCTCTTACTCGCCGCCTCCGCCCCTGTTGTTTGGGGGCAGGCATACCCTTCGGCGGCCATCCCACTCATCGAGCCGCCGCCCCTGCCGCTGGCTGAGGCGCAAGCAGCTCTGGGAGAAGAAGAGGCGCGGCTGGAACGCCTCTGGCTGGAAAAAACGAGACTCCAGAATGTCCTGGCGGACACCAGGGCATTAGTGGAAAAGGCCGAGGCGGCCAAGGCGGACGCCCAGAAAAATTCTGAAGTATCCTTTCAGGAATTCAAGAATTTTTCTTTGGCGGTCGCGAAAGCGCGCTCCGCCAGCACTGTTGTCTTAGAGCGGCTTGAAACGTTCCGGCGAGAAATTGCCGGAGCGGAGAAAGGCATCTCTCGTCTCAAAAGGAACATAGTGATCGGCGAGCTAGACGCCGAAGCGGCTCGCCTGGAAGAGACGGCCGCAGGCAAGTAGTTCTTCCCGCGTCTATGTAGCAAGACGCAATCGGATTTATGTCGGAGACGCTACTGCATTATCTCTCCGACATCAACAACAAGCCGCCGCAGTCCTCGGACTCGGCGGTTTTGAATTCGGCGCGTGTTTGAAGTTCCACTTCAAACACATAGATTTTGCGCGATTGACGCTATTGCATACGGGGTATATGTATGATAGAATCTCCTGGTGGCCAAGAGGCCGATTTTTTATGGAAATACGCAACATCGCCATTATCGCCCACGTGGACCACGGCAAGACCACCTTGACCGATGCCTTGATGCGTCAAACCGGCGTGGGGCAAGAGGGCGTGTCCATGGATTCCAACGCGCTGGAACTGGAGCGCGGCATTACGATTTATTCCAAAAACGCCTCGGTTTTTTACCAAGGCACGAAAATCAACATCGTGGACACGCCCGGGCACGCGGACTTCGGCTCCGAAGTGGAGCGGGTCTTGCGCGCGATTGACTCGGTGCTCCTCGTGGTGGACGCGCAGGAGGGCCCCATGCCCCAGACGCGATTTGTTTTGAAAAAGTCCCTGGAGTTGGGGTTGAAACCCATTGTCGTCATCAACAAAATAGACAAGCCCGCCGCGGATCCGCATGGCACCGAGGAGCGGGTGCTGGAGCTTTTTCTGGAATTGGGAGCGAGTGACGCGCAGGCAAATTTCCCCGTGGTCTATGCCATCGGCCGCGAGGGGATTGGCAAGAAAAAAATCACCGATGCGTCTCGCGACTTGACGCCGTTGCTCACGACGATCTTGGAGCACGTGCCGCCCGCGCCCATGGCACTCGCCGAAAAACCCCTTCGGTTTCAGCCATTCAATTTGGGATACGATAATTTTCTCGGGCGGCTTGCGGTGGGCCGCGTGTATGAAGGAACGATGGAGCTCAACCAGCGTGTGTATGTCAAAAAACCAAACGGCGAAACACGACAAGGGAAAATCACGAAGATTTTTACGTTCAAAGGGTTGGAGAAAGTGGAGACCGCGCGGGCCGAGGCCGGAGAGATCGTGATGCTGGCCGGCCTGCCGGACATTGATATCGGAGAGACCGTGATGACGGATCCGGCTGTAGAGGCGCTGCCCGCGATTGCCGTGGACGAGCCCACGATTGTGCTGAATCTCTTTGTCAACAATTCTCCGTTTGCGGGGCGAGAAGGGACGTTCCTCACCTCGCGTGAGTTGCGGGCGCGTTTGGAAAGAGAATTGGAGGTAAACGTGGGATTACGGGTGGATTTTTCATCCTCTGCGGATGAAAAATCCGCAGAGGCGTTTTCAATATCCGGCCGCGGAGAACTACACATCTCTATTTTACTGGAGCAGATGCGCCGCGAGGGGTATGAATTGCAGGTGTCCCAGCCGCAAGTGATCATCCGTGAAGAGAACGGCGTGAAGTCGGAACCCTTTGAAGAGGTAATCATAGATATACCGGCCGCGTATCAGGGCGCTGTCATTGAGCGGCTCGGCGGCAGGGGGTTTGTGGTGGAGGATCTGCGCGTCTCCGGTGATCTCGTGCGGCTTACATTCAAGGGACCCACACGGGGACTACTTGGGTATCGTAATCAGTTTATGATTGATACGAGAGGCGAGGGCATTATGTCGTCCCGCGTCATCGGCTTTTTCCCGTGGGCCGGAGAGATAAAAAAGCGCCATGTGGGATCCATGATTTCTATGGCTGCGGGCAAGGCCGCAGGATTCTCGCTGTGGAATTTGCAGGAGCGGGGCACGCTCTATATTCCGGCGGGCACTGAGGTGTACGAGGGCATGGTGATCGGCAATACCGCCAAAGGCGAGCAGATGTCGGTCAACCCCACCAAAGGAAAACAACTCACCAACATGCGGGCAGCCGGCTCGGACGAATCCATTGATTTGACGCCGCCGCTGACGCTCACCATCGAACGCGGCTTGGAAGTCATGGCCGAAGACGAGTATCTGGAAATCACGCCTCAGGCAGTGCGCCTCCGCAAGCAGTACCTCAATGAAGCCGAGCGGAGCAAAGTAAAGAAGGGATCGCAAAAGTGAAATGGTGTAAGATTTAACAGCGTTGTTTACACTTTTTCTCATCAGGATGTCATGCCCGCGGAAGCGGGCATCCAGAATGCCGCATACAAGGTAAAAACAAGCATCACTGGATTCCCGCGTACGCGGGAATGACATAAAACGGTTTATATATGCATCATTCGCCAAACTCAAACGACGACCTATTGACATATAAATGAGATGGGTGTATAATATGAGGCAGAAGTTCTTTCCCATAGAATCACCTCAAAAACTCCTTACGACACCTTCAGCACGGCATTGAGTTCCGAATATATTTCGGGATTGATTGCCTTGCTGAAGAGAGTCGCCTGAGGGC
>JBBTVQ010000028.1:0-15145 GCA_038063095.1 Patescibacteria group bacterium | reverse complement strand
GTTTCAGCAAAACAGCGAGGCCGAGGGCGCGCATCGCGTCCTGACTGTTTTGCTGAAACCACGAGCGAAAGGAGGAAGAAAAATGCTCGAGTTTTTGCAGATAGTGGGCGCCAGCGCGGCGCTCATCATTGGGATTGGAGCACTGGCTGGCCTGGCCGTGTGGGCCGGCCTGAAAATCGGAAAACTTTTTTGAAAGAAGGAGAAAGGTTATGTCATGCATTTGTGCCTACTCCAGTGGGCAGTTGGATGGGCTGACCTGTGTCTATTGCGGAGGCACTGGGGAACAGCAGTATTTCCCAGCCCCCAGACCGGTTGGAATGCCGGATTGCGCGGATCCGCAGTGTCGGCACCCATACATTGGGCACGGCATCGGGGGACAGAAGGATAAAACCTTTTGCTATGTCCCCGGGTGCCGCTGCCCGGAATATCAGCAGAGGAGGTAGCGGCGAGTCGCGGCACGGACTCGCAGTTTTCGTAGCGGCGGTGCTTTTGCACTCGCCGCTTTTTCATTGATGAAATATTCGAAAGTCAAAATAGCAACAATGATTTGCTCCAGCAAATCATTGTTGCTATTTCAGAGATGATAGGTAAGTGCGCAATACGGAATTGCTTTTTTGTCCTCCGTCCTTCTTACTTGATGCGCCGCGCGGTTTCGGCTACACTGAGGAAAAGTCATCGTCATCGCGCGAGGTCTCATGAAGAAAGTCGTGGTGGCATCAACAAATCCGGTGAAGCTCCGGGCGGTGGCGGAGGCATTTGCGCGGATGTTTCCAGAAGCAACCTACGGCGTGGAAGGCATCTCGGTTTCCTCCGGGGTCTCGGATCAGCCCACAAGCGACGCGGAGACAAAGGCGGGCGCGTGGAATCGGGCATGCCGCGCGGCGGACACCGCTGCCGGGGATTTCTGGGTCGGCATTGAGGGAGGCGTGGAGGAGCACGCGGAAGGCATGGTTGCGTTTGCGTGGGTGGTGGTGCGGAGCGCCGACGGCCGCATTGGCAGGGGCAGGACAGGCGCCTTTTTCCTGCCACCGCAGGTGGCAGGGCTCATACGGGACGGAAAAGAATTAGGAGACGCGGATGACATCGTATTCGGGCGCGTCAACTCCAAGCAAGAAAATGGCGCCGTGGGGATTCTCACGGACAACGCGGTTGACCGCCAGAGCCACTATGAAAAAGCCGTGATCATGGCGCTCATCCCTTTCAAAAACGAACAATTATACTTTTCATAGCGTATTAAACCTCCCAAACCCAGTTTGGGAGGTTTGGGAGGTCTCATAACGCATAGCGCGTATCGCATAACGCGAAAGGTTTGCGCTATGCGTTATGGGTTACGGGTTATGCTTTGCTTATGACCAACGCCACAGAACGCGAGCGGCACGTGCGGCAGGGGCGCTACATCAAGGACGTGGTGTACGCGGCCAATGACGGGATTGTGACGACCTTTGCCGTGGTGGCTGCCACCGTCGGCGGCGCCTTGTCCCCATCCACCATACTCGTCGTCGGCATTGCCAATCTTTTTGCCGATGGGTTCTCCATGGCAAGCGGGGACTATCTTGGCAGCAAATCAGAGGAGGATTTTTACGCCAAAGAGGAAGCCGAAGAGCGTCGCGAAGTGCGCGAGCGCCCGGACGATGAGCGAGAAGAAATAAGGGATATTCTGGAACGCAAGGGATACCACGGCGCAGACCTCACCGAGATGGTACGGTTGGTTACATCCAACGACACGATGTGGGTGGATTTCATGATGCACGACGAGCTTGGCATGCAGAAACCCGGCGGCGAGTCGCCCCTGCAGAGTGCAATGCTCACGTTTGCTTCGTTTGTCGCGGCGGGCAGCATCCCGCTCCTGCCCTATGTCGTCATGGGAGCGGAAGCGCCGTTTGGGATCGCGGTAGCCGGCACCGCAGCCGCGCTTTTTGTCGTGGGCGCCTTGCGGAGCGCGTTCACCGGGCGCGCGTGGATATTCTGCGGATTGGAAATGTTGGCGGTCGGGGGATCGGCCGTGGCGCTCTCCTACGGCATCGGTGCCTTCTTGGCGTCCCTCATCGGATAACAGGTGCCTGTGGAGAGATTTTTTTGCGGGCGCGTGGTATACTATGCGGATGAAGCCCGTTGTGTTGGAAGAACTTGTTTCTCCCGGGTGCGCCATCTGTCGGCAGTTTGAAACGTTTTGGCAGTCCATCGCAAAGGACTGGCCCAATGTGGCGTATATGAAGGTGGACATCCTGGCGCCCGAGGGCCAGCAGATGGCGCAGAAATATATGATCTTTGCGTCTCCGGGGATCGTGCTCAACGGCGAGCTGTGGGCGACCGGAGGGTTTGATAAGAAGAAGTTCATAGAGAAGTTACGAGAGCTCTCCGCATGAATGTTCTGCAACAGATTTCTCCCGTATGGCCGCTGCGCTTGGGCCTCGGCCTCATGTATCTGTATTCAGGGTATGACCTGATTGCGTATCCCCATCACTGGTACGGGTTTGTGCCGCGGTGGTTTGCGCAGGCGCTGTCGTCCATGATGTCATTGGCACAATACCTTCGGCTCCAGGGTGCCGGCGAGATCGCGCTGGGACTCGCGCTGTTGGGATGGTTTCTGCCGGTCACTATGGTACGCACAGCGGCCGCGCTCGCCGCGTTGGAGATGGCGATGATACTACTGTTTGTCGGCATTGACCCCATCACGTTCCGCGACATCGGCCTCTTTGGGGCAGCGGCCGGACTCTTCCTGCTTCTCCGACGATCATGACTGGACTTTTCCCTACGCGTACGTTTTAGGGGGCCCGGCCTCGTAAGAGGCCTCATAAGACGTGAGCGAGCGAACATGCGGACGTTTTTCTTCATACTGTTTTCCGCAATTTCCCTGGCGATCACAGCGGGGTTATTTTGGTTTTTTTCTCTTCTCGGGACTGAGGCACCCGTGGGATGGGGGTGGTATCTGTTTTCATTTGCGTCCGGGCTTACCATGATCGTGCTGCCGTGCACCCTGCCGTTGGCATTCGTCATCGTGCCGCTTTCCATGGGGAAGGGCGCTCTCAAGGGACTCGGCATTGCCGCGGCTTTTGGGCTCGGCGTGGCCCTCACCTTGAGCGCCTACGGCGTCCTCGCAGCCATCGCGGGCGAAGTTGCCATCGGCGCTTTAGGAACGCCCTTGGAGACCGTCAAAAATTGGCTATATCTTTTTGCGGGAGCCGCAGCGTATCTGTTTGCGCTCGGCGAAATCGGTTTGCTGCGCGTACGGATGCCGACCTACACGGGTGCGGCGCCCGCATTTATCCAGCGCCGGCAGGATTATCTCAAAGCGCTCTTTCTCGGTCTTTTTCTCGGCAACATCGGCGTGGGATGCCCGCACCCGGCAACGCCGGTGCTGCTCACGCGGATCGCCGCATCCGGCGACGTATTCTACGGATGGATGCTCTTTGCGGTGCATGCGCTGGGACGCGTGCTGCCGCTCCTGCTGATTGCCATCTTGGGCATCATGGGCGTCAACGCCCTTCGCTGGATCGTGGCCCGCAAAGATGCGGTGGAGCGCGCGACCGGGTGGGGCATGGTGTTTGTCGGGGGATTTATTCTGGTCTTGGGGCTTTTCACGCACGACTGGTGGGTGGTCTCCGGACAGCACACGTTTTTGGAAGCGATCACGCGCGAGGAGACGATACTGGGCATCGTGGCGCAGACCATCGGCGCGGGGGTCACGCATACGCACGCCGTGCCGTCCGGCACGGGGCTCTTCGAGTTGCCGCTCCGGCTCGGCAACTGGACGCTTGCGGCCCTCTGGATCATGCCGCTCTTCTGGTTTCATTTCAAAAAGAAAAAAGAGCAAGGATCGGCGCCCGCGTACCGCCTGCCGTTTTTTATGTGCCTTTCTCTGCTCATCGCATTGGTCACGATATACGTGTTGCCTGACCGTTTTTTCCATGAGGCATCGCGTATGCCGAATGCAGTGCACGAGGACGGGATGGCGTCTAGACATCCGGTTATGCGCGGGGCGGTCTATCATGAGGCGCTGGCAGTGCATGACGGCCCGACGATTTTTCTGAGCGTGCATCCGCCGCGGCCAGTGACGACGGGAACGACCACGCGTCTTGAGTTTTTTGCGAACGAGCAACCCGGAGGTATACCTATTTCTGTGGAGCGTCTGCAACGCGATCATACGAAGTTGATGCACGTCATCGGAGTCCGCGAGGATCTCACGGAATTTTTTCATCTGCACCCGGAACCTGCCGGTGCCCCGGGACTCTTTATAGCCGACCATGTATTCCGGAAGCCCGGCCGCTATGAGCTATGGTCCGAGATAAAAAAAGACGACACGAATCACCTGTTCGACCATGACGAAATTATCGTTGAGGGCGCGGGCGTGCGATACGCCAAGGATGTCTTTTTCGGGCGCTCCGCCATTGCCGGCGATTATCAAGTACTGCTGGACTACGATGAGCCGTTGGTCACAGGCGCGGAATCGGACATCGCGTTTGACGTCCGTGACCTTTTCGGCCGCGGGGTCGCGGTAGCGCCGTACCTCGCGGCGGATATGCATTTGTCCGTCATCAAGGATGATTTGACGGCGATGATCCACGCGCATCCCGAGGATATGCAGATGATGCATGAGGGTATGGGGCCGATGGTGATTCCGGCGGCCTTGGCGCACGGCGGAAGCAATGTAGAGACCAAGGGAGAGGACGAGAAAATCGCTTTTCACATCGTTTTTCCCGAAGCGGGTATCTATAAACTCTTTGCGCAGTTCCGGCCCGCAGGCGCGGCCTTGCCCGCTGATGAAGCGCTGACGGCAAGTTTTTGGGTGCGCGTGGAGGAGGAACAACCGTTTGCGTTGTCCCCGTGGTGGATGTATCTTGTCATTTCAGTTTTGGTGATGACCGTCCTGAGCGTTGTCGTGCACCAGTATCTTAGATTCCATCATGCATAATAAATACGTTTGGCTTTTGGGTGCCAGTATCGTCATCATCGGCGCGGGGATCGCCTACCGTATATTTTTGCTGCCTGAGGCATCGGTGCCGGTGACCACGGGCAGAGTGCGGGAGATCACGATCATCGCCAAAAAGAACGAATGGCGCTTTGTGCCGGAAGTCCTAGACGTGGAGCGCGGAGACAAGGTGATCGTCACGATCATCAATGAAGACGATTATGACCACGGCATCTCGCTGGATGCGTTCGGCGTGTCCCAGCGGATGCCGGCCAACGGCACGATCACCGTGGAGTTTGTGGCGACCCAGGAGGGCGACTTTCCGTTTTACTGCTCGGTGCCCTGCGGCGAGGGAGAGGTAGCAGGGGAGAAGCGCGGCCACTTTGACATGGTGGGCAAACTCCACGTGCGGAGTATTATTTCTGCAACCGAGTGATTTTTGCCGTAGATCAGTAGATCAACCGAAATCCCTACACTCGTGCCGTATAGACACCGAGACCACAGATTCCCCATCCCGCGACAGCGATAGAAGCTATGAGCTCTGGAGACATTTGCATCCCCCTTCAGATTACAAAGGGCAATTGCAAAGGGCAAGATGCACATTCCCTTAACACCGGCCTAAAGCATGACAAAATTCATTCTCAAAGTGAAGGGCATGCACTGCGCGGCGTGTTCCACGCTCATTGATAAATTCGTAGGTAGGCAGGAGGGCGTGTACGCGATCAAGACCAATTACGGGGCGGAGAAGACGGCGATTGAGTTTGACGAGAGGAAAATTTCGCTTGAGAAAGTAGATGAGCTTCTCCACAAACTCGGGTATGATCTGGTGCGGCCGGATGAGCAGGGTGCGACGGTGGAAGAGGAAGAACAGAAAGAGACAGAGCGGGTCTCGCAAGCGCGCCGGCGCGTGATTGCGGCGTTTGTGCTGGCCGGGCCCATCATCGTCTACTATATGCTCATCCACATGCTCAACTTGAAGCATGTGCACGCGCTCTATGGCATTGATCTGAACTATCTCTATTGGATCCTCTCCACGCCCATTCAATTTGTTATCGCATGGCCGTTTTACCGGAATTCGTTTACCGCGATCCGCGTGGGCTCGGCAAACATGGATGTGCTCGTGGTGCTCGGCACCACCGCCGCGTATTTGTACAGCGCCGTCGGATTTCTCTTCTTCAATATAGATCATCCATTCTGGGAGTCGTCCGCCGCACTTCTGTCGTTTATTCTTCTCGGGCGGTATATTGAGATGCGAGCCAAAGGCAGGGCATCTGCCGCGATCAAAGAACTATTGAAATTAGAGGCGAAGGAGGCGCATGTCATACGGAACGGCGCAGAAGTCACGGTGCCGATTGATCAAATCCAAAAGGGAGAAACCGTGGTGGTGCGGCCGGGCGAGAAGATTCCGGTGGATGGGGTGATTCTGGAGGGGCATACGCACATTGACGAAAAGGTGGTCACTGGGGAATCCATGCCCGTCGGGAAGGGTGCGGGCGAGGAGGTGATCGGTGCTACGGTCAACATTGAGGGACTGATCCGATTCAGAGCGACAAAGGTCGGCAAGGAGACCTTGCTCTCTCAGATCATCCAGATGGTGGAAGAAGCGCAGGCCTCCCGCGCGCCGATCCAAAACCTCGTGGACAAGATCTCCGAGTATTTCGTGCCGGCGGTGGTCATCCTCTCGCTCGTTACCTTTGGGGTCTGGTACTTCGTCTTCGCGTTCCCTTTCCGCGCCGGGCTCCTGCGGATGATTGCGCTCCTCGTCATCTCCTGCCCCTGCGCCATGGGCCTGGCAACGCCCACCGCGCTCATCGTGGGCATCGGGCGCGCGGCAAAGTTTGGCATTATCCTCAAAGGGGGCGAGGCGTTGGAGAAAACGTATCGCATCACCGCAGTGGCATTTGACAAGACCGGGACGCTCACCGTGGGTAAACCCGCGGTTACCGACGTGGTGGTGCTGGGCGCTGTACCGGAATACGAAGCGCTTGCCGCAGTGGGCGCCGTGGAAGTCGGATCCGAACATCCGCTGGCGCGCGCGATCGTGGAGCACACGAGAGCCGCCGGGTCGCTCCTCCCTGATGTGAAGGATTTTGAAGCGATGGCGGGCCTTGGTGTGCGCGGCACGGTGGATGGCAGGCGCGTGGTCATCGGCAACAAAGCATGTATGGACACGTTCGGCATCCCCGTGGCTCTCTACGCCTCCGCAGCGGAAAAACTGCAAAGCCAGGCGAAGACCGTGGTCTATGCCGCGATAGATCGCGCGCCCGTAGCGCTCCTGGCGCTTGCCGACACGCTCAAGCCCTCTGCCGTGGAAGCGATCCGCGAATTGAAGAAGATGCAGAAAGAAATCGTAATGATCACCGGCGACAATCCCAAGACCGCGGCGGCCATCGCCGCGTCGCTCGGCATTGACCGGGTACTCGCGGAAGTCCTGCCCCAACAGAAGGCGAATGTCATCAAACGTCTGCAAGAGGAGGGCGCTCGGGTGGCTATGGTGGGCGACGGCATCAATGATTCTCCGGCGCTGGCGCAAGCCGACGTCGGCATTGCCGTGGGGTCGGGCACGGATATCGCGGTTCAGACCGGGCAGGTGGTGCTCGTCAAGGACGACCTGCGCGACGTGGTGACGGCGATGCAGCTCTCCAGGAAAACCATCTGGAAGGTCTGGCAGAACCTGTTCTGGGCGTTTATCTATAACGTGCTTGCCATCCCGATTGCGGGGGGTGCCCTCTATCCCAACTACGCGTTCATCCATCCGATACTCGCGTATCTGCCCTCCGGCTTTACCCTGCGTCCGGAGATCGCGGGATTCGCCATGGCATTCAGTTCAGTGTCGGTGGTGACCAATTCGCTGCTGCTGCGCCGCTACGTGCCACTCATGGAGAAAGTAAAGAGGTTACCCATTTGATCATGCGTATGGAAAAAATTGAACTGCATATTGAAGGAATGCATTGCGGGGCGTGCGCCACGGGCATCCAGATGCTCGTGTCGCAGATGGAAGGCGTCTCACAAGCATTCGTGGACTACGAAGGTGAAAAAGGGGCGTTTGAATTTGACCCCGCGAAAGTGACGAAGGAGAAAATCATCGCGGAGATCGCGACGCTCGGCTACAAGGGCGTCCTGACGCCGCACCGCCGAGCGACCTGACCGGCGAATTGCAAAAGAAACGCGCATACGCTATACTCTCTAGTATATGATGACTTTCTATATTATCGCAGGCATCGGCGCGGTCTTGCTGATTGCGCTCATCGGGATATACAACGGTTTTGTGAAGCGGCAGAACCGCGTGGACGAGGCGTGGGCGGACATTGAGGTGCAGTTGAAGCGCCGCTATGACCTCATCCCCAATGTCGTGGAGACGGTCAAAGGATACGCGGGGCACGAGCGGGGGGTCTTTGAAAATGTCACCCGCGCGCGCACCGCCGCGATGGGCGCTACGGGCGCGCCGCAGCACGCCAGCGCCGAAAATATGCTGACGGGCGCCTTGAAAACGCTCTTTGCGGTCGCGGAAAACTATCCGGACCTCAAAGCCAACGTCAACTTTCTGGAACTCCAGCGCGAGCTCGCCGACACCGAGAACAAAATTCAGGCCAGCCGCCGCTTCTACAACGGGAACGTCCGCGACTACAACACCATGGCGGAATCGTTCCCGTCCACTATGGTCGCCCGCGCGTTCGGATTTGCGAAAAAAGATCTCTTTGACCTGCCGGACGCATCCCCGGCCCAGGAGCCGGTCGCGGTGAAGTTTTGATCGCGCGACATCAGTCGCAATGACCCCAATATAAAAATGCGCCCATGCATGCATGAGCGCGGATGCTTTCTGTCGTTTTCTTCCGATACGACAGGGCGCCCTCGGGCTACCTGATATCGGGAAGCGCGCTCCCGCCGCCACTTTGGTGTTTGTAGATGCAGAAGATGTGCACTGCGTCTCCTATCTGTTTCCAGGTAAAGCGGAGGTCGTGCGAGGCGCGGCTGTAGGAAAAATCGCCTATGCCGCGGGGAGTCCCCGGAAGTTCCCGCCGAAACGTTTCGGTGTGCAGTGAGGGATGGCGGGCGCCGAATCGCGCCAGAAACCGCGCGCCTTTTGCGATTTGCTCTTTTTCGCCTTTACTGTAGGCGTCGCTTTGCAGGCGGTCGCAAAATGCGTCCCGTTCCCGCGAGTAAACAATCGGCAGTTCTTTTTGCCATCCGCCTGGCGAGGCGATCGTCGTCTCCGGCAGGTTATGCGCGGTAAGGAGCAGCATATATTCAATATGCTTGCCCCGATTCTGCATGTCGGCAACTCCCTTGATCGCCACCTCGCCGTGCCGCAGCCATTCTTCAAGACGGCGCTTGAGATAGGCATTTTCTCTTTGTAGATCGGCGATGGTTTGCTTGTCGTGTTCTTCACGCTGGCGCTGTTGGGAGATGCAGAGGCCCACCTGTGTCTCAATGCGCCGTATCGCTTCATGCGCTTCTGCAAGCGTCAGCGTGAGTGTTTCCATCAGCGACAGCTCACCGTGCTGGGGAGCGCCGTCCATAATCGCCTGCGTCGCCTCGTGAAGAACTTCTGCGTCCTGCCGGCCCGCGACGAGTGCCATTTTTGCTTCAACGTCCTCCCAGGTCTTTACCTCGGGATTGTCGCGGCAGAAACAGAATATTCCGAGATGGCGTCCATACGACCCCTTCTTTCTGTCGCTGCTGAAGAAAATATCCACATTTCCTCTGAAATGCTCATCAGTAAAATAGCGGTAGATGTTGCGGTATATCATCCTCCCCTCACTCACCATGTCTTCCGAAAGCGGCTCGCTGTATCCTCCTTTCTTCATGTATTCGATCACCTCCGTCATGCTTCCTTGGGGATAGAGATACATCGGGTCAAGGCATTCCACGAGAAGCGCATTTCTTTCGCGCGTCTCCTGATGGGCCATGCGGCCATACGAAGGAGAGAGCAACAGTACATCGTGTGCCATCTGATTTTTCCTCCATCCTATTGGTGTGTCAATGATCTGCCGGGGATGAAATAGGTTCTAGTCACAGCATACCCCATACGGCAGAGCACGGCAAGTTTTATTTTTTCTCTATTCATGTTATCATGCCGTACCAATGAGTACGCTCTATACGCACCAGGCGGCGAATATCAGAAAAACGTGGCTTCTCATGGCCACGTTTTTCGGAGTGGTCGTGGGGATCGGCTGGGTGTTCAGCCAGATCTACGGCAATCCGGGGATCCTGTATGTTGCCGTGGTATTCAGCGTTTTCATGAACGTCATGAGTTATTGGTTCTCGGATAAAATCGTCTTGGCGCTCCACCGCGCCGAGCCCGTGGACTTCAAGGCAAATCCGGAACTCTACCGCGTGCTGGAAAATCTCGCGATCACCGCGGGCCTTCCCATGCCGCGCTTCTTCCTCATCCGGGATCCGGCGCCCAATGCGTTTGCAACCGGCAGAAACCCGCGTCACGCCGTAATCGCAGTGACCTCCGGACTTTTAGAGCGGCTGGAGCGTTCCGAACTCGAAGGCGTGTTGGCACATGAGCTCTCCCACATCGGCAACCGCGACATGCTCGTGTCCACCGTGGCCGTGGTGTTGGTAGGGTTTATCTCCATTCTCTCCGATATGTTCATGCGCTCGCTCTGGTTTCGCGAGAGCGACGACGAGCGCGGGCGCACGGGCGGCATTATCATTCTTCTTGGCATCGTGTTGTCCGTGCTCGCCCCCATCATTGCGTCTTTGATTCACTTGGCGATTTCGCGCAGGCGTGAGTTTCTCGCGGATGCCTCAGGGGCTCTCCTCACGCGCTACCCGGAGGGGCTTGCCGCAGCACTTGCCAAGATCGCATCGTATCAGCGGCCGCTCCGCTCCGCGACCAATGCCACCGCGCATCTTTTTTTTGAAAATCCGTTCGGCGCGGACCGTCCGCGGGGAGCCGCGGCGCGCAAAACCCCCTTCATTATTACCCTGTTCTCCACGCACCCGCCAATCGAGGATCGCATCGCCGCCCTAACGCAGGCAAGAATATAATTATGGAATGTCATACCCGCGAAACTTGTCCTCACGAAAGTGGGGAGCGGGTATCCAGAAAAACAAACGCGAGAGCCAAGAATGGCCTTCTGGATTCCCGCGGGAGTGTACCCTCGCGAAAGCGGGGGCGGGAATGACACCGAAGAGTGGGGACAACGCGTTATAAAATTACAAATTATGGCTCCAATCTTTTTCATCACCGGGAACAAGGGAAAGTTTGACGAGGCGAAACTTATCGTGCCGGAGATTGAACAATTGGATATAGATCTTCCAGAAATTCAGGAATCCGATGCGAAGAGAATTATACAGGCAAAATTGATCGCCGCCCGTACTCACCAGAACGGAGAGTTTATCGTTGAAGACACCGGGTTGTATCTTGATTGTTTGAACGGGTTTCCCGGTCCCCTCATAAAGTGGTTGTTGGCGGCTGTAGGCCCAGACGGCATCTATCGCATTGCAGAGAATATGGGCAATTGCGGCGCGGTTGCCAAGACAGTCATCGGATACGGGAAAAGTCCCGAGGATACTCATTTTTTCGAAGGCAGTGTCCGCGGCGCCATCGTTGATCCGCGGGGTGATTTTGGTTTTGGATGGGATCCGATTTTCAAACCGGACGGACACGAGAGAACATTCGCCGAAATGAGCCGCGAGGAGAAAAATACCGTCAGCATGCGGCGGATTGCGACAGAGCATCTGAAAAGTTTTCTCACGAAGCGCGGGGTGCAATAGCCGTACCGCACGGTGCGCGCTCTTGATACCATTGTGCGTGGGTATTCGTTGTAATCAGTGCAATGAGCACCCGTGCGACTATCGGCAGAAGCAAAAAGAGGACGAAGAAAACCGGAGGCGCCCTCATCTCGCAGGTGGACTTCAAGCGGCTGTTGGACGAACACACGAACGGCGAGCAGGCCACGCCGTGGAAAGTGTTTACAATCATGTCCGAGTTCGTCAACGGTTTTGAGTTCCTGCGCCATCACAAAAAAGCCGTGACGATCTTCGGCTCCGCGCGCTCCGGATTTCCGGAGCGTCTCTACCGCGACGCGCGCGTCTTGGCGCATCGGCTTGCCAAAGACGGATTTGCCGTAATCACCGGCGGGGGCCCCGGCATCATGGAGGCGGCAAACCGCGGCGCCTACGACGCGGGCGGCGTATCCGTGGGGCTCAACATCAAGTTGAAACACGAGCAGCACGTCAATCAGTACGTGACCGCGTCCGAGGATTTCAGATATTTTTTCGCGCGCAAAACCATGCTTTCGCTGGCCTCCCAGATATGCATCTTTTTCCCGGGGGGATATGGCACGCTGGATGAGTTGTTTGACATATTGACGCTCATCCAGACGGAAAAAGTCCCGCGCGTTCCCGTGATTCTTGTGAACAAAGAATACTGGGCGCCGCTCTTGGAATGGATGCGAGAGCATCTCTGGCGCAAGCACCGCGCCGTGGAGCGTAAGGATCTAGGACTCTTCCATGTGGCGGATGACGCGGACGAAGCGTACCGCCTGATCCGGCGATTGATCAGAGAAAAGAAAGTGCCGTTATGATTTGCATATGAATTGCGTCCGACCGCGCGCAAAAATTTTTCTTGACAGCGGGGACCAGGAAGAGACGCGCGAGGCGGCAGGCCTCATGGGATTTCTTGACGGGCAGACCACCAACCCTACGCTCATTGCCGGCCACCCGGCCGCGCGCGAACGGAAATTGAAAGGAGACGCGTTCACGCGGCGCGAAATCATGACACTCTACCGCGCCGTGGCACGCGACATCGCGGCCCAAATTCCCGCCGGATCCGTGTCGCTTGAGGTCTACGCGGACGAGCGCACCGCGACAGCCGATATGATGGATGCGGCGTGGGAGATGTACGCGTGGATTCCCAACGCGCATATAAAATTTCCCCTGACCGCGGCAGGACTTGCGGCCGCGGAGGCGGCGGTGGCAGAGGGGATGCGCGTCAACCTGACGCTATGCTTTTCTCAAGCCCAGGCCGCGGCGGTCTATGCCGCAACGCGCGGCGCCAAAAAAGGACAGGTATTCGTGTCTCCTTTTGTCGGCCGGCTGGACGACCGCGGAGAAAACGGCATGGATCTCATCGCCAACATCATCCGGATGTATGCGGCGGGAGACGGCCATGTGGAGGTGCTGGCGGCCAGCATTCGGAGCATGGATCATGTCTTTGCCGCTCTGCGGTTGGGATCCGACATCATCACGGCTCCGGCAAAAGTCCTCCGCGCATGGGCGGATGCCGGATGCCCGGCGCCTCCGGATGATTGGGCGTACCGCCCCGTAGCACTCGCCCCCATTCCGTACAAAGACATTGATCTTGCTCTGGACTGGCGGCGCTTCGCCATTGACCATGAGCTCACAAGCCGCGGCCTGGAGCGGTTTTCCGCTGACTGGAACGCGCTTATCGCACGCGCCTGAAGGCGCGCGAAGCGCAGAAGTGGATATTGTATCGCGTCATGCCGATAACTACACTAATCTGCTCCAGCAGATTAGTGTGATGATTGATAATCCGACGTGGCACTCGCGCGACGCGCGCCATTATGCTATTCTCCTCTGCAAGAAGAGGAGGCGTCGCATAGTGGCCTAGTGCGTTCGCTTGGAAAGCGAATAGACCCTTATCGGTCTCGGAGGTTCGAATCCTCCCGCCTCCGTCAGATTATAAACCGTGAATCATGAAATTTTCCATCTCTTACCCACTGGTCTTATTATTCGTCATCGTAGGTCTGCATTTTGTGGCAAACGCGACCTGGCTTTATGAGACAGAAATCGTTTGGTTTGATAATATACTCCATGCACTAGCGGGGATAGCTTTTGGACTTTTATGGCTATGGGTACGAGAGAAAAAAGATCCGCGTGTTCCGCTTGTTTTTAGGGCGATCTCAACCATTGTATTCGTTTTTGGCATTGCACTTCTTTGGGAGCTGCTTGAATTTCTCTTTCTCAATCTTTTCCCTTCGTACGCCTACTACTTCCACCTCTATTCACCTTCCATGAGAGAGGCGACTTTAGATGTCCTATCCAACATGATGGGAGCCCTTGCACTCGTTTTATGGGTTCTGTGGGTCGGGAAAAGAAATGCAGCAGCGACCATGCATATAGGATAAAACAAGATAAAATATGCAAAGCAAGACACCTCTGCAATCTTCAATAGAACTTACGCGCAAGCAATATCTGGCGCTCTTGAAGGCCGTGTATCTGGGCAATTGGATGGTGAATGCGCAACGCGACGGCGGCCCGCTGGATCCGCTCGTGGAGGAGTACGAGGACATTGCCGACTTCGTGTTTTCGCTCGCGCCCCGATTCGGTTTGGAAAAATATCTGCACCGCCACGCGCACGAGTCCGAAGACGATGCGCACCACCACCCCACACGCCTCTTTGAGGAAGGGACGGACGTGCGCGCGATTGTGGACGCCTACGACGACGGGATGTTTTGGGAGGAACTGGCGGAACGGCTGGGGGAACGGGATTTTCATGCGGCGCACCCGGAGGAGGCGGCCGCGGCAATGAGCGAGGACGAATACCTGCGCAAACACGGCGAAACGATAGACCGATACGAGGATGAATTTGCGGAACACGGCATTGACCGCTTGGAGATCGTGGAGTACCGAGACGCGCGCGGAGATGAAACGGAAAAAATCACTGCATAGCGTATACCGGCATTTTGAGGAACGGGATCCGGTGCTGTTTCCGGTGCTGGCCGGCATGGAACTCACGCGTCTCTGCCGCGAGGAGGACGTCTCTCTGTATTTTTCCAAGCTCTGCCGCGAAATCATCTCGCAGCAGTTAGGAAGCCGCGCCGCGGCGGCAATCGCGGAGAGATTTACCGGACTTTTTGACGGCACCGGTGCTACGCCCGCGGGAGTGCTGGAATTTTCGGAGGAGGCATTGCGCGGCACCGGCATGTCGTGGGCCAAGGCGCGCTCGGTGCGCGACTTGGCTGAGAGAGTGGCGGCGGAGGAAGTGTGCCTCCATGCGCTGGCTGGCCTGGATGACGAAGCGGCAATCGCGGAGCTCACGAAAATCAAGGGCATCGGCCGCTGGACCGCGGAAATGTTTTTGATATTTACGCTCGGGCGCGAAGATGTCTTCTCCTTCGGCGATCTGGGACTCAAGAAGGGGATGGAAATGATATACGGTAAACGGCGCGCGGCCGCGCCGCGCGCCGTTGGCCGCATCACGGCTCTATGGGCGCCGTGCCGGAGTTAAGGTGCGCTCGCGGTCTGGCCCGACGC
>JBBTVQ010000027.1:1548-2741 GCA_038063095.1 Patescibacteria group bacterium | reverse complement strand
AATCAGTTTGACGATGAAGGTGATCGTGTCGCCCGGCATCACCATCTCCATGCCCGCGGGGAGCGTCACCTCACCGGTGACATCGGTCGTGCGGATGTAAAACTGCGGCTTGTATCCGGTGAAAAAGGGCGTGTGCCGGCCCCCCTCCTCTTTGGTCAGGATGTACACCTCGGCGTCAAAATCGGTGTGCGGCGTCACGCTGCCGGGCTTGGCGATCACCTGCCCGCGCTCAATGTCCTCTTTCTTGAGGCCGCGGAGGAGCACGCCCGCATTATCGCCCGCAATGCCCTCGTCCAGGGATTTGTTGAACATCTCGATTCCGGTGATGATGGTTTTCTGCGTATCCTTGAGGCCGATCACTTCCACCTCGTCGTTTACCTTCACTTTTCCGCGCTCCACCCGGCCCGTCACCACGGTGCCGCGGCCTTCTATAGAGAAGACATCCTCCACCGGCATGAGGAACGGGCGGTCCACGTCGCGCACGGGCTCGGGCACATGGCGATCCAGCGCATCGGTGAGTTCTATGATTTTCTTGACCCACTCGTCGTCCACGGACGCGGCCTGGAGCGCCTTCAGGGCAGAGCCGCGGATGATCGGCGTCTCGTCCCCGGGAAATTCGTACTTTTTCAAGAGCTCCCGCACCTCGGCCTCCACCAAATCCACCAGTTCCGGGTCATCCACCATGTCCACTTTATTGAGGAACACCACGATCGCGGGCACGCCGACTTGCCGCGCCAAGAGAATGTGCTCGCGCGTCTGCGGCATGGGGCCGTCTGTCGCGGACACCACCAAGATGGCGCCGTCCATCTGCGCGGCCCCGGTGATCATATTCTTGATGTAGTCCGCATGGCCGGGCGCATCAATGTGCGCGTAGTGGCGCTGCTCGGTCTCGTACTCGGAGTGGTGGAGTGCTATCGTAATCCCGCGCGCCTTCTCCTCGGGCGCGTTGTCAATCTGATCCACGGATTCCACGCGCGACGGAAGCCCCTTCAAACTTAAGGCCTTGGTGATCGCCGCGGTGAGCGTGGTCTTGCCGTGGTCCACGTGGCCAATAGTGCCCACATTGATATGCGGCTTGGTGCGTTCAAATTTGCCTACTGCCATAGATAGTGAAATTTAGCGAATAGAGATAGATATATATGTATGCGGTCTATGATAACGCATCGGGGTATAGCCGTCAATAGACCTACAAC
>JBBTVQ010000027.1:0-1448 GCA_038063095.1 Patescibacteria group bacterium | reverse complement strand
CCCGCGGGCGCGGGCGGCGGGTCGTCGGCGATAAACTCGGTTTCCGGGGCTTCGGTCTCCGGAGATTGGATCTGCACGCCATCATTCGCCTGCCACTCTCCCCGGCGCTGCGGCACGGCAAAGTCCTCCTCGTACGCAGGAGCCGCGCCGCCATTGACGCCCTGGGGAAGTCCTATCAGTTTCTCATAGTCGGCAAAGGACATCACCACCATCGCCGGCTCCCCGTCCTCCACGAGAATCACCTTATCGCCGTTCCCCCTGACTAAATTTTTGATGCGCGTGAAATCCATACAATACAATGAAGCGCTGTCATTCCCGCGCACGCGGGAATCCAATCACTCGCTTTCTGGATCCCCGCTCCCCGTTTCCACGAGAACAAGTTTTGCGAGGATGACAAAAGAATCAAATGATATCGGACAATACTCCAAACCATACCAAACCCCAGCCACCCCGACAACCTTGACAAAATAATATAAGTATAGTATACATAAACGTGTAGGCCGAGCAAACCCAAACAAGGAGGAAAGCCATGGCTGACTTGTACCTTACGATCAAATTGTTGCCATCCGGTCATCCGATTGAGCAGGACTATGTTGACCTCGCAAACATCCTGATCCAGAAGATGCAAACGGATCCGGAAATCATCCAGGCACTGATGCCGGTGGGGCGGGACCGACAGGAAGTCAGCATCCAAATCCGTGGGTTCGACCCGCTGATTATGGAAGGGTATGTTATACCGGGGCATCGGTCTGTTCCGATTAATCCCATTGAAAACATATGGGGCAAAATGAATCGTTTGATGAGCAGATTCCGGACGGCTTCATAACCAACCATCTTCTACTGCTGTTCGGAGTTCCACTTCAAACATTCACAAACCGCCGCCATGGCAACATGGCGGCTTTTTCTCTTTCCATCGCAACGCACAAAAGCGAGCCCTCTATTCTGTGCAACACCGAGTGTTGCACAGGGCACAAACCGCCGCCATGGCGGCTTTTCTTTTTCCATTGCAGCAACAACCAAAACCAACAACACAACATTCCAACGATCGTTGGAATGTTGTGTTGTTGGAATGTTTGAAGTTTGAAGTCGGACTTCAAACATTTCAGACTTCAATCATCTCGCCCACGGCAGACGAAACGCCGCGCGTTTCTCACCGGGGACTTTTTATTTCATCTCCGCTACGCAAAAGCGAGGTGTCCGCACAAGCACGAACTGTGGAGGTACGGAGACAAATTACCGAAGCGCAGCGGCAAGGGAAACCGAGGCCGCGCACTTTCCGCGGAAAGTGCGCGGAACACGGAGGGCTCCCGCCGCGGCGCGAGGACGCCACGGTCTGAGCCTCAGGCGGGCGCTGCGTCCAGGGCCCGCAGGTGCAGCACGACCGCCGCGCCCGGCGCGAGCACCGGCAGCCGGACGCCGACGCGGTCGAGCAGTGCGCCCGACACCTC
>JBBTVQ010000026.1:0-8522 GCA_038063095.1 Patescibacteria group bacterium | reverse complement strand
CCTCTTTTGCTTGGCGGTCATTGGACTCCCCCTAAATTGGAAATGTACTACAAAGACCTCTCACCTCTTTCTTTATACTCTTCACATCGCCGCGCGTCAATGCCGCATATATTAATCGCGCGACAACTTTCATCTCTTTTTCTTTCATCCCGCGGGTGGTGAGGGAGGGGGTGCCCAGACGGATGCCGGACGGGTCAAACGGCGAGCGCGTGTCAAATGGAATGCGGTTGCGATTGACGATGATGCCGACCTCTTCCAAACGATCCTGCGCCTCACGGCCGAAGATGCCCAGCGGCGTCAGATCAATGAGCATCAGGTGATTATCCGTGCCGCCGGATACGAGCGTAAAGCCGTGCTTGATAAGCGCCTCTGCCAGCGCCTGCGCATTTTTCACAATCTGACGCCCGTATTTTTTGAACGCGGGCTTCACTGCCTCGCCGAGACAGACCGCAATCGCCGCGGTCTGATTGTCGTGCGGCCCGCCCTGGAGACCGGGGAACACCGCGCTGTCTATGGCACGGGCTATGCTTATTTTCTTGCCGTCTTTTTTGCGCGAAGGAATCATGCGGTCATTGCGCGAGAAAATCAGGGCGCCGCGCGGGCCTCGCAATGTCTTATGCGTCGTCGTGGTTACAATGTCCGCGTATGGAAACGGAGACGGATGCGCTCCGGCCGCGACCAGTCCCGCGATATGCGCCATGTCCACCATGAAATAGGCGCCGACATCGCGGGCAATGGCGGAAAACTTTTTGAAGTCAAGGACGCGCGGGTAGGCGCTGGCGCCGGCAATGATAATTTTTGGTTTTGCGCGGCGTGCCAGTACCTGCACTTCTCCGTAATCAATGTACCCGTCCATGCCTACTCCATACTGCACCGCGCGGAAAAACTTGCCGGATATGCTTACCGCATCCCCGTGCGTCAGGTGGCCTCCGGCAGAGAGCATCATCCCCATCAGAGTATCGCCCGGGCTGAGCAGGGCCACATAGACGGACAGATTTGCCGCAGCGCCGGAAAGCGCCTGCACATTCACGCTCCATTCCTCGCCCAAGCCAAAGACGCCTTTGGCGCGCGCAATCGCCAGCGCCTCAACTTCGTCAATCACTCGATTACCGGCATAATACCGCTTGCCCGCGTATCCCTCGGAGTACTTGTTGGTAAGCACGGAGCCAAGCGCTTCCAAAACCGCCGGCGAGGCGATATTCTCAGACGGAATCAAATCCAGCGTCTCTTGCTGACGCTTGGTTTCCGCGGCTATAAGCCGCGCGATCTCCTGATCGGATTTTTTGAGTTTTTTCATGATACGATTTTATAACGCAGCAAAACTGCATCCTCATTCAACTTTCTTACTTCCAAGAGTTTCAACGAGACATCACGGGTAAAATCGTTGAAGATGTTGATACCGGAGCCAAAAATCTTGGGCTCAATCGTGATGGCGAGTTCATCGCAAAGTCCCGATTCCAGAAATTGGGTAAAAATCTGCGCGCCGCCGATAACCGCGACTGACGGGAAACCCCGCTTCTCCAAATCCTGCAGGATTTGGAGAAGCGGCTTGTCCGTGAACTCCAAGGCGCCCTCCTGATTTTTTGACGCATCCGGCGAGCGCGTCATCACGACATTGAGCCGCCCGGGCATAGGCCGCTCCATTGTCTTATAGGTAGCATTGCCCATCACCACCACCCCGCATTTGCGCGTCTCCTCGCGGAAATATTTTTTGTCCTCTGCGGATGTCCAATCCACAAACTCGCTCGCATTGTGCGCGATCTTGGCATTCAGGGTCTGGGCGCAGAAAAAGATGGTTTTCATTATTGGCATGGTCTCATACATCGCGCGTCTCCGCAAGATTTGACCAACCACATACGGACATGAAATACTTGACGCATGAAGCCATACGGCGAACGCGCGCCCGACGCGCAATACCACAATCTCCTTCGCAAGATTTTTGAGGAGGGTGTGGAGGTGCGTCCGATCCACGGCGAAAAAGCGCGCATGCTCGTGGGTCAGCAGTTGCGCTACTCGCTTGCCAATGGATTTCCGGTTATCACCGAGCGCGACCTTTCCGGCGCCATGTTCACCGGCGCCTTGGCCGAGCACATCGCGTTTCTCAACGGCGCGCGCACGCAAAAAGAACTTGAAGCATTTGGCTGCAAGTGGTGGAAGCCGTGGGTAACGAAAGAGAAATGCGGCATCTTCGGACTTCCAGAAGGAGACCTCGGCGACGGCTCGTACGGAGCCGCATGGGCTAATTTTCCGACAAAAGAACGGGTCTGGTGGAAACCGTGGAGGACTAGATCATTCAATCAGATAGAAAACCTTATCCGACAAATCAAAGAGCGCCCGTATCTGCGCACACATTTTGTGTCTCCATGGATCCCACAGTATGCGCTCCAGCACTCCCAATTAACCAGAAAAGTCGTGGTGGCCCCCTGCCACGGCTGGATTCATGTACTCGCATTTCCGGAGACAAAAGAACTTTCCATCCATCACTTCCAGCGAAGCGCGGACTTTCCCGTGGGGGTGCCGTTCAACATCATCCAGTACGCCGCGTTCGGCATGATGCTGGGACACATCCTCGGCTATGCGCTCAAAGAAGTCGTCTATACCTTCTCTGATGCACATATATATGAAAGTCAATATGAAAAAGTGAAGGAATTGCTTACTCGCGAGCCGTGCCGACTCCCGACCGTAACACTCGCCTCCCCGCCCGACGACGTTTTTGCGTTCCGTCCCGAGCACTTCACCCTTTCGGATTACAAGCCCCACCCCAAAATGTTCATCCCCACGCCGATATAAAGCCCCAACAGCACAACATTCTTACGATCGTAGAGATGTTGTGATGTTGGGTTTGTCCTCTATTATGCAAAAACCGTTCGTCAATCCTAAAAACGCCGGAGCGCGTGGCGGCTACGATGAAGTTCTCAAAAAGATCAGCCGCGACAGAGTATGCCCGTTCTGCGCGGAGAACCTCGCGCACTACCATACGAAACCAATTCTCAAGACCGGACGCTTTTGGATTCTTACCGAAAACGGCTATCCGTATAAAGGCGCCCTGCATCATCTCCTTTTCATCCACCGCCAGCATATTGAAAATATCGCGGAGATCTCGCCCGCGGCCTGGAGCGAGCTTTTACAAATGACGCGCACCGAGATAAAAAAGCGGGCCGTAGCCGGAGGTACTTTTTATCTGCGCTTCGGCAACACCGCGGCAACCGGAGCGTCAGTGACGCACCTGCACGCCAATCTCATCGCGCCCGATATGCGCGTCAAAAACCGCGAGCCGATTTTGACGCGGGTGGGATAATTTAACTTTTCTATGATTATTTTCTTTCCAGCCAGCAATTATCAACTGTCACACCGTGTAAACCGACATCAGCAATTCTGTGATTTGTAAAAACGCCAGTAAATCCGATGTTTTTGCCTTTCAACAGAAGTAATTCTCTTTCTTTTTCCTCGCCTCCATTCTGACTGCAGGCGACGATTTGTTGATTTCTCTCTTTTATGTCTACAAGAAAATCGTTGCCCATTCTGCTAACCTCCGCCACGATGCCAACCCCATAAATCTGTTTTCCTATGTATTCTTTGAAAAAATCCATTTGATCAATTCTGTTGTTATAACTGGACGCCTGAGAAAAAACATCTGAAATATCTGTACTGCTCGTAGCAGTTTTGAAATTGTTTGCGTTACTCACAGGGCGGACGCTTTGTGCAGGAGGTACAACTCTCCCGAAGGGAGACGCTATCTCTGGTTGGTAATCCCATCCAAAAAACACTACAAGTATAAACGCAATAATAATCAAGGCTAAAACGCCATAATACTGTTGAATCCATGCCATACTCATTTCACCAGCACGATCTCCACGCCGTAGGCGTGCAAAACATCTTCGGCGTCAAGAAGCGAATATCCTTTTGAATAATACACTCGCTTTATGCCCGCGGCCGCGATGGATTTGGCGCAGACCGGGCAGGGAAAGGTCGTGATATAAAGCGAGACGCCAGCGAGCGCGATGCCGCGGCGCGCCGCCTCGCTGATCACCGCGGCTTCGGCGTGGATGGTTTTTGAAAGTTCAATCCGCTCTCCGGCGTCAAAGTTGCTGCGCGGATCGCCGAATGGGCCAAAAGTATAGTCCTTGCTCGGCACGGACTTGTTGTACGCCGCGAGCAACACCTTGCCGTCCCGCGCCGCCACGGCCCCGACCTGACGCCACCAATCAGGACTGCGCGCGGCCTCCGCGGAGGCCGCGTCCATCATTTCTTTGTCTGCTTCATCGTACGAAATCACCCGATCCGGCGCCACCTCAAACTCCCGAGTGGAAACCTGCTTATCCCAGCGCAGAAACACGGATACGAACTCAACCTTTTTATCGGGTAGGTGCGCCTCGGCAAAATAGCGACTCACGTCCTCGTCCGGCATCACGATAGACCCGGTGTTGTTTTGAACCTCCCGCAGAGTATCTTTTGTGAGCATCATAATGCTGCCAAACAGATGTAGCCCTTCAAGCAGCATCTTCACTTCCGTGGGCTTCAATGCCCGGATGTCCCGCTCCATGCGCGGCACTTCGCGTACTAATTCTTGGTCTAAAATATAGAGCGTCCCGCCGGAATACTTTTCGAAAAAATCAATATATCCGCGGTGGAGCGCCGGGATATAGGCAATGACGGCGTGACGCGTCATACGGTCCGGATGCGTTTGATAAAATCCTTGGTGAGTTTTGCCACCTCGTCCGCCAGTTTTTCCGCGCCCTCAATCGTAAGATTGCGGATGCGGGCGCTCGTGTGCGTGGTCGCCTGCGGCGGCAGGGTTACGATCTTTTTACACACGGCGCGGTAGGTGCCTGCTTTCAAGTCCTCTTTGAAGTCAGCAGTGCTGGTGGAGGTCACGAGCACGTCGGGCTTGACCAGTCGCACCAGATGCCCGATGTCGTGATCCACATCGCGGATGGTCACGATATCCACATGCCGCAGATGGGTGAGCATCTCCACGCGCTCGCGCTCCGGCACAATGGGGCGATTGGGGCCTTTGCGCATGCGCGTGAGCGCATCAGAATCAAGGCCCACGACCAACACGTCGCCGTATGCCTTTGCGGCTTCCAGATACTTGGCATGCCCCTCATGGATCAGGTCCCACACGCCTTGCGTGAGTACGATCTTCTTGCCTTTTTTCTTGAGCCGCCCCACCACGGCATCCAGCGCCGTGAGGTCGCGGATGAATCTGTGGTCGGAATTGGTCTTGGTGTCCAGGATTGAAGATACGACTGCCTTGCCCATGATAGTACTCTAAGAATTGCCGAGCATGCGGTCAATGTCCGCTTTTGATAGTACGCCGCTTCTCAAAATCAAGGGTGCGGCACCGGTGAAGTCCACGACCGTGGAGGAGACGCCGGAGACCTCGCCGCCGTCAATCACCAGATCCGGCTTCTCTGCGGCGCCGTCAAAATATTTTTTTACTTCATCAGCGTTTTTTGCCGGCGGCATGCCAGAGATATTTGCCGAGGTCTGCGCCAAGGGCGCTCCGAGGCGTCCGAGAAGCGCCGACAGGAACGGATGGTCCGGCACGCGGATGCCGATGGTATCGCGACCGCCGGTCAATGCCGCGGGCAATTTCTCTTTGTGATGGAATACCGTGGTCACCGGACCCGGCCATATTTTTTCTAAAAACCCCGCCTTGGCGTCCGAGATGTACGCGTATCGGCGCGCCATCGCAATGTCGCGGGCAAACACCGGAAACGCCTTCTCTCGCGACCGCTCTTTTATCACAAACATCCGCCGGATCACCGCTTCATTCTGCGCGTCGCATACGAGCCCGTATACCGTATCCGTGGGCACCGCCGCTATCCCGCCTGACTGCGTCACGCCGATCGCCCGCATCAGAACCGCAACATAGGGTACCTCGCCGAGCACAATTACCTCCATACGTCAGATGACGAAATTGATCAGCCGATCGGGGATAAAGAAGGTTTTTTTCGGCTCAGTAGAGAGATGGCGCCGAACCGATGCATGGGCGCGCGCGGCCGCGGCTTGCTCCGTGACGCCCCGCGGCATCGAGATCGTGGCGCGCGTACGGCCATTGACCTGTACAACCAAATCAAACGTATCTTCTTGAATCAGTTCTGGATTGTATCTCGGCCACGGCCCGCGGTGGATGGATTGAGAGCTCCGACCGCCGACCGCCTGCCACAATTCTTCGCTGATGTGCGGCGCAAATGGCGCGAGCAGTTTCAAAAATATCTTTACGTCCTCCGCGCTCACGGCGCCGGGCGACGCCTCAAACTCATTAAGCAACACCATGAGCGCCGAGATGGCGGTGTTATACCGCAACGCTTCAATATCCCCTCCTACTTTCTTTATCGTTTTATGGAGCAAGCGCATGAGCGCATCATTTTCGATTTTAATATTATTTCGTTTTTCATTTTTCATTTTCAGTTTTTCGTTTGTCATCTTCCACACCCGTTCCAAAAATCTTGTGATCCCACGGATGCCCGCGTCTCGAAAATCCCCGCCCTGCTCAAACGGCGCCATGAACGCCAAGTACATCCGGATCGCATCCGCGCCGTAGGCGCGGATGTAGTCGTCCGGATTCACTACATTGCCTTTGGACTTGGACATCTTGGCGCCGTCTTTGATGAGGAGCCCGTGCGCGCGGAAGCGCGTAAACGGCTCTTCAAAATCAACCAGACCCCAGTCGTAAAAAGCCATCGC
The DNA here is from genome assembly GCA_038063095.1 of Patescibacteria group bacterium. Lineage (GTDB taxonomy): Bacteria > Patescibacteriota > Minisyncoccia > Sungbacterales > HO2-52-23 > WO2-54-10. The sequence goes on along the minus strand of JBBTVQ010000026.1, from coordinate 1,829 downwards.
GAGAAACCGGCTGTAGAGAAGATGCAGAACCGAATGCTCCGCTCCGCCGATGTACATATTCACCGGCAGCCATTTTTTTGTTGCGGCAGAATCCCATGCGGTTTTTCTGTTTTTCACGCTCGGGTAGCGCAAGAAATACCACGCGGAATCCAGAAAAGTGTCCGACACGTCTGTTTCTCGTCTTGCCCACGATTTGCATCTCGGACATCGCACTTTGTAAAACTTCTCTATGGAGGCAAGCGGCGACTGGTCCGTACCCGTGGGTCGGAAGTTCTTGATAAACGGCAGTTTTATCGGTAATGTTTTCTCCGGCGCCGCATACCATCCGGGCATCTCCGCACACTCGCCTTTTTTTTGCGTGGCGCACGCATCGCAAAAAATCATGGGGATAGGCGACCCCCAATAGCGCTGACGCGAAACAAGCCAATCGCGGAGGTGATATTGCACAATCCGTTTTCCACTTACAAAATCAGTAATCGCGCGACGCGCGTCCTGCGAGGACATGCCGTCAAACTTTCCGGACGCGACCAGGTGTCCCTCTCCCTCATACGCGGTATCCAGCACCGGACACGTCTTCTCCGGATAGTGCGGACACACCACTATCCGTATCGGCAGTTTGTATTTCTGCGCGAACTCAAAATCCCGCTCGTCATGCGCCGAAACCGCCATAATGGCGCCTGTGCCGTACCCTGCCGAAACATAGTCAGCGACAAAAATCGGAATCTCCTCATTATTTGCCGGATTAACCGCCTTGACGCCTTTCAATTCAACTCCGGTTTTTTTATATCCGGCCGCAATCCGCTGCTCCTCGCTTTTATTTTTCGTATCCGTGATGTATTTTTTTACTTCCTCGTGATTCGTGATCTGTGATTCGTGAGTCGTGATCAACGGATGCTCCGGCGCCACCACGAGATACGTCGCCCCGAACAGCGTATCCGGCCTCGTCGTGAAAACTTTGATTCTTGATTCTTGCCTTGCCAGCTGACCGCGGTTGGCCGAGGGATTCTTGATTCTGAATTCTATCTCCGCCCCTTCCGACTTCCCGATCCATTCTTTTTGCGCGATCTTCACCCGCTCCGACCAATCCAATTTCTCCAGATTTTTCAAGAGCCGGTCCGCGTACTCCGTGATGCGAAAAAACCACTGCTCCAGATCTTTCTTCATCACGATACTGGAACACCGCTCGCACCTGCCTCCAATCACCTGCTCGTCTGCCAATACGGTTTTGCACGACGGGCACCAGTTCACCGCCTGCTTCTTGCGGTATGCCAAGCCGTGCTTGAACATAGCTGCGAAAATCCATTGCGTCCATTTGTAGTATGCCGGGTCGTATGTCTCCAAGCGCTCACGCCATGCAAAGCCGTTGCCGATTGCCTGTAATTGGCGATAAAAACTCTTTTCCGATATTTTCGCCTGCTCCGCCGGATGCTTTCCGATTTTCAATGCATAATTTTCCGAGTGAATCCCGAACCCATCCAAGCCGATCGGTTCAAACACGTCATATCCCTGCATCCGTTTGAATCGGCCGTAGATATCCGATCCGGTAAACGCGTACATATTTCCCACATGCAATCCTTCCGCAGACGGATACGGAAACATCATAAGATTATAAAAGGGTTTGCGCGCGTACTTAAAATCCGGCTCGTATGTCTTGGCCGCGAGCCACTTTTTTCGCCATTTTTCTTCAATTTTTTGGGGGTCGTAACGCATGATTGACAAAAATACAACAAAATGATTCACTGATTATGGGTTCTCTATAATCCCAATTTTCTGTTTGCAGAAAAAGGAGGATGTTATGGAAGTACGGCTCACAAAAGTCCGGTGCAGCG
>JBBTVQ010000025.1:0-1651 GCA_038063095.1 Patescibacteria group bacterium | reverse complement strand
ACTTATCAAATGAAGAAAACAACAGGGAAGAAGCAGTATCGGATCAGAAATTGGCATGAGTACAACAAAGCATTGGTCAGACGAGGATCATTGGACGTATGGATCAGTACAGAGGCGATGGAAGGATGGTATGCGGAACCGACCCATGAACCCGGAGCGCAGCAGGTATACGCAGATGTGGCAATCAGTACCGTACTCACCATTCAGAAGCTCTTTCACTTGCCGTTACGCGCCGTAGAGGGGTTTGTAGGATCAGTATTTCGGATGACCCGGGTCTCCCTTGATGTTCCCGACTACTCAACACTATCACGCCGAAGCGATGGTCTGACCGTACTGCTTGCCAAACGGAAGAAGGAGAAGACGATTCTCATCGTAGACGGCAGCGGGGCAAAAGTATTCGGAGAGGGTGAATGGAAAGTACGCCAGCACGGGGCGTCAAAGCGCAGGACATGGAAGAAAATCCACATTGCCATTGACGAAGATGGAGAAATCCGCGCAGAAGAGATGACGGACAATACCACCCATGATTCGGAAGTCGTGAAAGATCTTTTTGCGCAGGAAGATGCCAAGATTGAGGTATGCGCCGGTGACGGAGCGTTTGACACGCGTCAAGTATACGCTGCCTGTCAGGATCGGAACGTGTCGCGTATTCTCATTCCTCCCCGGCATAACGCAAGGATTTGGCAGCATGGAAATTCATCCGTCCCTCCCCATCCACGGGATGAGAACCTTCGGGTAATCAGGCGGGTGGGAAGAAAACGATGGAAAATCAAATCAGGATATCACATCCGTTCGGGAGTTGAGAATACCTTCTTTCGTTGGAAGACGACCTTTGGGGAACGGCTACGATCCCGCGTTGATGCGAGGCAGCGCACTGAAGTGCGTATCATGGCGGCAGCGCTGAATCGCATGTTCTCACTCGGGATGCCTGACAGTTATGCGGTTGCCTGATTGGGGTAGGGGGAAAGGGGCTATACTGGTCAGATATTATTTATGCAACAGAGCCTATTGCTTTTATCAAGTTTTATCTCAAGAAATTAGCGAAATGAGTTTTGTAATGGTCTCAATGTCCATGCGACCGGCGATTGGCTCGTCAATTCAAAAAACGCGCGGCATTGTTTCAACGGCACCGAGGTGGAAGATTCCGCCTGGTGCCAAAACGCGGTGCAGGGCGTGCGCGACAGTTACGATTTCTCCATGGGCGGCGTGAAATGCGAGATGATGTACGAGACCGAGGATGTGTGGGATAATTCCCGGAATGTAAAATTTTCTTTCAACTGCTGGCCCGCAAGTCAGGATATGGAATACAGCACTAATTGCCCCTCTTCCCGCAATCTCTTCGGGTGTGCCTCGCTCCGCAATAAATCTTACTGCATCCTAAACAAGCAGTACTCCAAAGAAGATTTTTTCGCGCTCCGCGAGAAAATCATCCGGCACATGAACGAGATGCCGTATACCGACGCGATGGGGCGGATATACCGCTATGGCGAGTTTTTCCCGCCAGAGCTCTCACCCTTTGCCTACAACGAAACCATTGCGCAGGATTTCTTTCCGCTAACCCACGAACAGGCGATTGCGCGAGGTTATATCTGGCGTGATGCCCAGACCCGCGAATATCAGACAAGCATTGACGCAAAAGATTTACCTGACC
>JBBTVQ010000024.1:0-1159 GCA_038063095.1 Patescibacteria group bacterium | reverse complement strand
CGGACTCGTCGTCCCGATGCCGACGTTGCCGTCCGCTTGAATGACAAACGGACTTGTATCATTTGCCGCATCCTCAAACCACGCGGTGTATCCCGAACCGAGGTTACTCACCAGAAAGGCGGTATTGACACCCGCAGTGCTCGTTGCCACGGCAAACGCGGCTCCCGGGGTAGTGGTGCCTACACCAATTCCAAATCCTCCAGACAGGGTGGTGGTGGCAGTGCCTGTGCCCAGGGATATGTCGTTGCCTCCCACGCTCAAATCAGAGGAGATATAGGTGTTGTGGGCTACGATGTCGTTGCCGATGAAGTTGTGGGTGTCGGCGATTTCAATGTCGTAGACCTGTTCGGGAGCGAGGCGCTCTATGGAGACAATATGCTCCCAGACCACGGTTGTGCCGTCTGGGGAGGAGACGGCGATTTCCTGGCCTTTGGTGAGTGCATATACTTTTGTCCACAGCCCCCTCTTGACAGACGTACTCTCCCCCACTATACTTAATAGTGCAGTCGCAAGATTGCTTTTACCGCCCGTTGCAAAAGACGGGCTTTTTATTTGTCCGCGCGCCACCGCATATCGTATTTTTGCCATATCTACATACCTATCTGCCGCCCCGAGCAATTCTTTAGAGACACTGTATCGGGTTGAAACTATAATAACTTTTTTGCCTTTTGCTTGAAGCAATTTCAATGGATAACGATAATCACTGTCCCCCGAGAATAGGAGTATGACATCATAATCGTTTTGCCGTTCCATCATCTCGGTGATAATCTCCGCGTCCACATCGGCCTTCGGCAAATCACCATTTGGTGTTTTTATTATCTTCAAGGGTTTAGTATAAACACGAAATCCAAATCTTGAGAGAGAATGTAAGAACTGCTCTTGTGCTTGTGTCTTTGGTACTACGGTAAAATATCCGAGATGGACAATCCGGCCGAGAGCAAGGATGGTGTTTTTGAGATATTTATGATTTAGTTTCCAACCAAGTTTCTCAACTGATTTTTCAAGATTTGCGGCATCAATAAATACGGCAATTCTCGGCGCACGAGAAAAGCCGCGAGCATAAAAGCCCTCGGCTCTCTCGGGAGCGGCGCTGGACAGGGAGCCGGCAGCGACATGTCTTCTAGGCCGGTGCGAGTCCCATTTCTCCGACAAATGTCCC
>JBBTVQ010000023.1:0-3906 GCA_038063095.1 Patescibacteria group bacterium | reverse complement strand
CATTGTCAAATGCCTCTTCCACCGTGTCGCCGCCGTCAGCAATGCCTAACGCCGGAACATACGCGGTAAAACCCGGTTCCCCGGATCCGGTTCTCATGTCAGGAGTAATCACAATACGGTATTCAAAATATCTTTTGCCTTTATGTCTCATACTCCAAGATTATACCGGACAGACCCTCCTGTCAACGAACATTCGTCAACCCTTCAATAACTTCCTCACCGCCGCGCTCACGCGCTCTCCGGAGGCGCGGCCCGCGACGGCTTTCATTGCCGCACCCATCACCGAGCCGAAATCAGACATGGCTCGCCCGGCAGCCAACGGCCGGACAAGTATTTCTATCTCCGCATCCGTCAGCTCTGCCGGCAGATATTTTTCCAGGATTGCCAGCTCCTCCGTCTCTTTTTGCGCGGCGGCCATGCGGCCGCCGCGCGTGAACTCCGCAATCGCGTCGCGGCGCTTCTTTGCCTCGGAACGGATCACGGAAACCACTTCTTCATCCGTCAGCTCGCCGGTGCCGCCGGCTTTGAATTTTTTCTCAATCTCGCGGTTGTGAATCGCGGCCAGCAGAAGCCGCAGGACCGAGAGCAGGAGCGACTCCTGATTTTTCAAGGCGCGGCGGGCGCCCTCTTCAATTGTCTTTTTGAGATCCATCAACGTAAGCAAATGACAAGACGCAAATGGCAAAGCGCACGATTTGCGATAAGCGATTTGCGCTTTGCTATCGCGGTGCGGGCGCGCGGCGCCCGCCTCGACCGCTCTTCTCCGGCGGCGCCTTGCCCAGCTTTTCCAGCCGCGCGCGCTCGCGGGCAAGCACGATGCGCCGCAGCGCCCGTTCACGCGACTGGCGTTTGGTGGTCTTTCCCTTATGGAACTTGAGCTTCCTGGCGTGCAGGAGGATCCCCGACTGCTGGACGCGGCGCGTGAAGCGGCGCAGCATCGCGGCCGTGGTCTCGTGCTCTCGCTTGCGTACTTCTACCATACAACTCACGACACACGACAAACATAAAACGATAAACGAGAGAAATGGGATGCGATGCAATCAGTCGTCTCGTGAGTCGTTTTGCGTTGTACGTTTGTCGTTACTTTTTACACGTCTAAACTTTTCACCTTCCCGTTCTTTCCCCATCCGCCGAGAAGGTGCAGATGCAGATGATCCACGACCTGCCCGGCCTCCCGGCCGACGTTGAAGAGCAGTTTATACCCCGCGAGGTTTTGGTCCCGCGCAATATCCTTTGCCGCATGCAGGAGCGCTGCCATGGCGCCGTCATGCGCTTCGGTGAGTTCCGCGACGGACGCGATGTGGATTTTCGGAATGATGAGAATGTGTACCGTGGCTTTGGGATGGATGTCTCGGAACGCCTTCACCTTGGCGTTCTCAAACACCGTGTCGGACGGCAGGACTCCTTCGGCAATTTTGCAAAAAATACACTCCATACTATCTATCGCATAACCCGTAACGCATAGCCCATAACGCGACCGGCTGTCTCTATGCGTTATGCGCTACGCGCTATGCGTTGCGCTTCTTTTTATTTCTTCAGCTTCTTCTTCAGAAAATCCGCGAGCTTCTCTTGGGAAACCGTCTCCTGGATGCCCGAGGACACTTCCCGCACGATGATGGTGCTATCCAGCGCCTCTTTCTGTCCCAGAATCAGGGCAAACTTGGCGCCCAGCCGCTCGGCAATCTTGAGCTGCGTCTTGATGGAATCCCGGCCGAGCGACTCTCGCACCTCAAAGCCGGCCTCACGCAATATCTCCAGGATCTCAAAACTCCTGCGTTTGGCAAGGTCTCCCAACTGCGCGAAAAAGACCTCAAGCGATCCCGGCGCTCCCGCTTCCCGCCGCGCCACGGCGTCGGCCACGGCATCCAGCAGGAGCACACCCGCGGCTGCCGATACCTCTTTGCCGCCGATGAGCGCGGCTGCCTGCGAGATCCTCCCGCCTTCGGCGAGCACTCGCTTGCCGGAAGGGAGAGGCGACGCCCCGGACTCCTGCCTCGGAGAAACACCGCTGTGATGATACGAAGGGTATGCAGACGATCGTTCGTCATTTTCTTCTATGCCGTTATCCGCCGCAATCCCCCCGCCGCCGGCCGCGGCAACGGGAGATGCTCCTCCTTCCAGTCGATCCAGCAATAGTTCAAAGATAACCTCCGTGTACCACGACCCGTCCCGGAAAAACCGCGGATCCAGCAAATAGGGAATCCCTGCCTCATCCAAGAATTCCAGGAGCCGGCGCAACTGCTTTTTACACCGTTCGCAGAGAAAATCAAGCACTTGGGGCGCTGCGGCCGCAACACCCCCGCACCGCTCTTCTCCGCAGGAGAGGATCCGCGTGAGCGTGGAGACGCGCTTCAAGTCGCGCCGCGACTGGCTGCAGAGCCGCACCGCATGCCGGCGGAAATAATTCCCGAGCGAGGCGCGAAACGAGGTACGACATACGGCGCACCCGACCGCATTGATCCGGAGTTCAATGGAAGAGTCGCTGATGCCCAGTTCCGCCGCGGTGCGATAAAAGATCTGCGCGATCTCCGTCTCCGCTACCACGCTCTCCTCGCCGATGGCAACCGCTCCCCACTCGCCGCGAGCGACGACCGCCTCCGTCGCCGCCGGGGAGGCCAGCGAAAAGCCCCGCGCGTGGAAAAAAAGCTTCACGGGGTGCGGGAGTGCGTGCATGCGGTGCGAGCCATATGCCCGCAGGGCGCCGAGGGCGCCGGAGGGGGCAAGAAAAAATTCTTCGCCGCTCTGCCCCCGACACCGTACCGGCGGCCGCTCGTCCAGCATCCCAGCTCTGACGAGCGGCAGAAAAGACGCGGCGGACTCAAGCGGTGATAACGCGATACGGTCAAAACCGTAAAAGCGCGCGATTCCGTCGGCAATGCCTTCTATCTCAGAATAGCGATTGGCATCTGCTGGCAGACGGTCAAGATGGCGCGTCCAGTCCTCAATCCCCTTTTTTACCATAGTGATTAGAACCCATCTCAAAATTGGTTTTCTGTCATTCCCGACACTCGGTCGCGGCCGAGTGCAAGCTTGATCGGGAATCCAGTACACGGCTTATCTACTGGATTCCCGCTCCCCACTTTCGTGAGGACAAGTTTCGCGGGAATGACAACGGGGTGTAAACAACGCTCCGCTTTCTTACACATCATCAGACATCGTCTCCGGAACAGCGCCTCCTCTGCTAATATCCAAATGCGGAATCCGCGACCGAGCCGAAGCGCGCGAATGGCCACGCGCGAAACACCGCGCGGCCCACGATACGCTTCTGAGGCAAGATACCCCAGAGACGCGAATCCGAGCTAAAGTCGCGATTGTCGCCCATCACAAAGTATTCGCCGTCTCCCAGCGCCGTCTCCATGTCCGGATGCGTGGCGCGCCCGGGCGGATTCAGATAGGACTCTTGGAGCGTAAATCCTTCGGGATATGCGGCGTTGGCGATCATCACCTGTCCCTTTTCAATCTTTACCCGCTCCCCGGGTAGCCCGATGATGCGCTTGATGAAAAACTGCCGCGGGTCCCGGGGGTAATGAAAGACGATCATCTCCCCGCGCGCGGGCGGGCGGAAATAGTACGACGCCTCGTCAATAACAAGGTACTCGCGGTCGCTAAACGTGGGTTCCATGGACGCGCCCCGCACCACAAAGGGCTGGACGATAAAATAGCGGATGGGCACGATGATCGCGGCGGATATGAGGAGCATCCGCACCACCTCCCAGACCTCTGCAAGAATCCGTCCCGCGGTACTACCGCGGGGTATCTCCTCCGGCGCTTCTTTCGTTTGCTCTTCCATTGCCGCTCCAGTATAATCGGTATATCGCAAAAATCAAGGGGCTCTTTGAAAAAAGGCGGAGGCGCGCCATGCAAGCAACATACGATTGGCGCATCCGCGGAAGAACGCTCCGTCAG
>JBBTVQ010000022.1:0-4296 GCA_038063095.1 Patescibacteria group bacterium | reverse complement strand
GATTTTTTGAGTTTATTCCGGCGGTACTCGCGTGGGGCACGATTGCCGCGGTGGTCCTGGCGTCGTGGCGGCTGCCGGTGGCGGCCGCGATTTTCATCATCCTCTTTGACGTCTACTGGCTCTGCAAGACGGTCTATTTCTCCTTGCACCTGCGCGCGACTTTCCGCCGGATGCGCGCGAACATGAAAACAAATTGGCTTGAGCGGCTCGAGGAACTCCCAACTCCCAACTTTCAACTTTCAACTTTCAACTGGCGCTCCGTCTACCATCTCGTCATCCTGCCCATGGCAGGGGAGCCGTATGAAATCGTCCGCGAGAGTTTTGCGGCCCTTGCCCGCGCCAATTATCCAAAAGATCGCATGATCGTGGTTCTGGCGCGCGAGGAACGACTGTCGGAGTCCACGGCGGTGGCGGAAAAGATCGCGGCGGAGTTCGGCGATACCTTTTTTCGTTTCCTGATCACGGCGCATCCGGACGGCCTGCCCGGGGAAATACCGGGCAAAGGGTCCAACGAGGCCTGGGCCGCGAAAAGAGTGCTACGGGAGATCATTGACCCCGCGGGCATCCCGTACGAGCGCATTCTGGTCTCGGTGTTTGACGCGGACACGCAGGTACTGCCCGAATACTTCGGGGTGCTTACCCACGCGTTTTTGACCGCACCCCATCCCCAGCGCTCCAGCTACCAGCCCGTGGCACTCTTTACGAACAATATCTATGCGGCGCCGGCATTGGCACGCGTCATTTCATTTTCATCCACGTTTTGGCACATGATTCAGCAGTCGCGGCCGGAACGGCTGATCACGTTTTCTTCCCACGCGATGCCGCTCCAAGCGCTCGTGGACGTGGGGTTTTGGCACACGGACATCGTGTCCGAGGACTCGCAGATTTTCTGGCAGTGCCTCCTCCACTACGACGGCGACTGGCGCACGGTGCCGCTGGACTACCCGGTGTCCATGGATGCCAACGCCGCACCCCGATTCTGGACCACGATGAAAAATATCTACCGGCAGCAACGGCGCTGGGGATGGGGGTGCGAGAACATCCCGTATCTGCTTATGGGATTTTTGCAGAACAAAAAAATACCCCTGCGGACCAGGGCCTACTGGTTGTTCCACGAGCTGGAGGGGAAGCACTCATGGGCCACCAATACGCTCATTATTTTCAGCTTGGGGTGGCTACCGCTGCTTCTGGGCGACGCGCAGTTCCAATTCTCGGTGCTTTCCTATAATCTGCCCCGAATGACGCGATGGGTGATGAGTTTTGCGATGATCGGCGTGGCGTCCTCGGCGGTGCTCGGGATGATCCTCCTGCCGCCCAAACCCGTATGGTTCCGCCGCCGCCACTATTTCTTGTATGTGGTACAGTGGGTGCTGATGCCGGTGCATCTCATTGTATTCAGCTCGCTGCCTGCCCTGGAGGCGCAGACGCGCCTCGCACTCGGCGGCAGGTGGCGGCTGGGATTTTGGATTACGCCCAAATATCGGGCTGTTTCCCCTATGGAAGTCGGACTTCCATAGGGGAAACCGATGAGCATAGGTAAGGGAAAATCTCTATGAATCTCTTGCTGGCATTTGTATTTTTGCCGATTGATTCGCCCGCGGCGCTCTCCGCGGCGCTCTTCGTGGTGCTCGTTCTCTCCGGCGTGGGCCTGCCGGTGCCCGAGGAGGTGACCCTCATATTCGGCGGATACCTCGCGTATTTGGAGTTCATTGATTTCTGGACCGCGGTATACGTCTTGACCGCGGGCATTATCGCGGCCGACATCGTGGGGTTTATGCTGGGACGCTACGCGATGGCGTTTGTCCTGCGGCTCCTCGCGCGGTGGCGGCTGGTGGAGGCGGCATTTGAAAAAGTGGCCGCACTCTTCGCCCGCTTCGGCGACACGATCGTGGTGCTTTCGCGTCCCTTGGCCGGGGTGCGCGTTGCCGTGCCGATCTTTGCGGGATACACGGGGATGCCCTTGTGGAAATTTCTGGCGCTGGATCTTGCCGCCGCGATCCCGTGGACCTTTTTTCTGGTTTCCCTCAGTTATTATCTCGGCTCCGGGTTTGACCTTTTGGTGGGCGTGCGGCTCATCCGCCATGCCTTTTTTATATTCCTCGGCCTTGCGATTGTGGCAGGCATCGCGGTACGCTGGATGAAATTGCGAGCGTAGCCCGCGCGGGATTCGTACAGTGGCAGTACATCAGCTTCCCAAGCTGAAGACACGAGTTCGATCCTCGTATCCCGCTCATCAGAAATAAAAAAGCAGGTGTTGGCGTGGACCAACACCCGCTGATATTCTTGCGTGCCACACGGCGATCAGAAGTTGCCCGCATACCCCTCATAAAACGCGCAGAGCGCGCACTCTTCGCTGATGAGCGCCTGCGGCACGGTGGCGCTGCCTTTGGGAGGAGCACACCTGTCATAGGCCTTCCAGCAGTACCATCCATACGTCGTTTCGCTCGGGTGTACCTTGTCCGGATGGATCTTGACGGGAACGCCGTTGACGACCACGCCTCCGGCTTCGGACTTTTTGGAGACGCTTGCCGGCAGGCAGTTCTTCTCTCCGCAGCAGCCGTACTTATCCATCCACGGGATATGATCCGGGCGCGCCGTGTCTACCCAAAAGAGGAACAGCAACACCGCGGCGACCGCAATCATCACGACCCACTGTATTTTCATCCGTCAACTCCTTCAAGTATGTGGAGCGAAAAAGGATCCACTGGTATTATGCATCCGAGTATCCGCCATTTGTCAATGCGTGCGCCGGCAGGTAGAGTGGAACAGTGCTGAAGGAATTTTGGAGGGGATTTGGGATCGTTTTTCTTGTGGGAGCCGGGATCCTGGGCGCCTTTTTGGTTTTTCCCGCGCATCTTTTTTCAGAGTTTCTTGACGGCGCGGGCTCCGCGTTCGTCGGCCTCGGCAATAGTAAGCCCGCGGCGCCGGAGGGCAAGACCGTAGAGGAGCGGATTGCTGACGCGCGGGAACGCTCCGCAAAGATAAAAGGGCTCTACATGACCGCGGACGTGGCGAGCGACCCGGGTGCGGGAGCCGCGCGTTTGCGGAAAGAGATCATCCGCATCGCCGAGGAGACCGAAGTGAACGGCATCGTGATTGACGTAAAGGAGGTCTGCGGCGTGGATTACGACGAGAAGAGAATCCGGCAATTGATCGGGGAATTGAAGCAAAACAATATCTGGAGCATCGCGCGCCTGACGGTCTTCAAAGACGCGTCTCAGGTGGAGGCGCATCCGGAGTGGTACCTGACGCGCGCCTCGCCCCGCGCGGCCGGGGGAGAGTGCAGCCGCAAGCGCCACCTCATCGCTAAGAGTCCGAAGTCCGAAGTCCGAAGTCCGACTTCTGCTTTTTGGCAGGATCGGCGCGGCGGCTACTGGATGGACCCCGCGTCTGAAGATGTATGGCGGTATACGGCGGATATTGCCAAGCGCATGATCGACCTCGGCTTTGACGAGCTGCAATTTGATTACATCCGGTTTCCTTCGGATGGCGACGTGGAAAACGCGCGATATCCGGCGTGGAACGGGAACACGCCGCGCCACGCGGCGTTGAAGAAGTTTTTTACGTTCCTGCATGAAGACCTCAAGCGGTATAAACCGGAGATCATCCTCTCCGCCGACCTCTTTGGCTATGTGGCGCTCCAGCGTGAGGATTTGACCATCGGCCAGCGGCTGGACGACATCGGCCACGTTTTTGATTACGTCTCGTTCATGGTGTACCCGTCGCATTACTATAACGGGCTGTATGTTCCCGCGGATGCGTCGCGGGGTACTGACGCCGTGTATTATACCGTGGCAGGGGCGCGGGCGCATCCGGACGTCGTGGTGGATACGTCCCTTGCGTTTGCGCGCGATTTCCTTGATGGAAAAACGGCGAGCAGCACGAGTATCACTGCCTCCAGCACAGCGACGGTGTCCGCCGCGGCGGCCACGACCGCGGAGCCCCGCGCCCGGCTCCGTCCGTGGCTGGAGGACTTTTTTCACGAAGAAGACCGCGCCGCAGGGCGGCCCTGGGGCGCCCGAAAAGTGCGGATGCAGATTGACGCCGCAGAGTCCGTGGAGGACCACGGCTGGCTCCTCTGGAACGCCGCCAATGTCTACAGCGAGGAAGCATTGAAAAAAGAGCCCTGACGGGGTACGATGCGTTGGGCGCCGGAGTAACTCAGTGGTAGAGCAGAAAAGATCGGTGATCTTTTCTGGTTTCGTTCGTCTGATAGAAAATGCCGATGTAGCTCAGCGGTAGAGCAACTCTTTCGTAAAGAGTAGGCCGTCGGTTCAAATCCGACCATCGGCTCAA
>JBBTVQ010000021.1:0-5141 GCA_038063095.1 Patescibacteria group bacterium | reverse complement strand
ATTGATATATGCTGTTTCCCCGTCCAAAAAAACTCGTATTCTGCAATAATAAGGGAGGCGTTGGCAAAACAACGCTCGCTTTTCATATCGCCGTGGATCTTTCAAAACAAGGGTATAAAACTGCATTGGTAGATCTTGACCCTCAATGCAACCTAACTCTTCAAGCCCTCGGTCACACTTTTTATGACAACAATCTCTTCTCTTCACAGAATAATACTGTCTATGATGTCTTAAAAGCTAAAGTGGAGGGTAGCGGAGATGTTAATACTTCTATAAAGTTGCGGGCCGTAAGAGATAATTTATTTATATTACCCGGCGATATACAACTATCTCTTTTTGAAAATCTGCTCCTTGGCGGCTACAATGACGCGGCGGCAGGCAATCTCCGCGGGTACTCTGACACCAGCGCGATGGATCGTTACCTCAATGAAGTGGGCGCTGCGGAACAAATTGATATATTTATTATTGACACTTCTCCCAGTTTGGGGGTTTTGAATAGGGTTATTTTTCTGGGATCAGAATATTTTGTTGTTCCAATGACACCGGATAGTTACAGTGTCCAAGGCATAAAAAACCTGGGCGTTGTATTTGAGGGCTGGAAGCGAAATTGGAAAAATACGGCTCAAGCGGCTGCTGTGGCGGCGCATACGCCAAATAATCTCATATTGCGGGGTGATTCATTATTTATCGGTTACATCATTAATGCTTTCAATGTATATGACAATCGGGTGGTCAGGAGACAAGCGGACTGGATTAAAAACATACCATTAAAAGTGAAAGAGTTCCTCTCGGAAAAACACGGAAGAAACGGCTTAGTGGAAAAGAGCTGGAGAGAACCGCTGGGCTCGATGCAGGATTACGGACAATTAACAGCTATCTCAATGGAGAACAATCTTGCTATTCAGGAATTTGAAATAGGCAAAGTCAAGGAGCTTAATCTTGAAGGAACCAAAGAGTTATATGAAAAAGCAATAAAAGAAATAGGTGTAGTCACGACTAATATCATTGAAGTATTAAAAGGTTATTGATCGGCGCCCAGAGTATTAACAAAACAGCCGCCTGGTTGTTTTGTGTATTTTCAGGAACAAAACCATCACAAAACTCTTTTTTTGCAGCGAGATTGTATCATCTCGCGCGAGCCGAGGACGGACGAAGGCGCAGCGTGATCTGGTGCAGTTGCAGCAGAAAGGGGAGTTTTGTAATGGTCTCAAATGCGATTATCCCCAACTAAATTATGTCCGGGCATAGTCGTTGGACGCAGATAAAACACAAAAAAGGCGCTGTGGACGCCAAGCGCGGACTGGTATTCGGCAAGCTCATCCGCGAGATTACGGTGGCGGCGCGCGAAGCAGGAACCAATCCCGATGCCAACGCGCGCCTGCGCGCGGCCATGGAGCGGGGCCGCGAGGCCGGGCTTCCCAAAGACAACATCGCGCGGGCCCTGGAGCGCGCGTCCGGAAAGGGAGCCGGGGGAGAGCTGTTTGAATTTCTCTATGAGGCGGTGGTACCGCACGGCGTCTCTATTTTGATTGAAGGAATCACGGACAGCAAGAATCGGACGCTCGCCGAAATCAAGCATCTCTTGAACGAGCGCGGCTGCCGACTCGCGGAGCCGGGATCGCTCTCGTGGAACTTTGAGCGGGTGGGCACGCTCATGATCCGGACACCCACCACCGGGACTATCACGAGAGAAGACGTGGAGGCCGCGATCATCGGGTCAGGCGCCTCGGATTTCCGCGCCGAGGATGGCGACTGGCTCGTGGAGACACCCGCGGCAGAACGGGAACGCGTGCGCGCGGCTCTGGAGGCCGGCGGCGTCGCCGTCGCCCAAGCCGAGCATGACTACAAACCCCGGGCGCCGCTCACCCTCGGCCCGGAGGAACGCACGGCTCTGGATCCCCTCTTGGACGCCCTCACAGACCACCCGGACGTACTGGAGGTATATACCAACCTGCGGGAATGACAAATGCCAAAGCTCAAATGTCAAATAAATGCCTCAATGCTCCAAATGTCGAGACGTTTTGGTCATTTGGATTTGCGTCATTGATTTGTCATTTGGATTTTGACATTGGGATTTATGATATTAGGTCTTGATCCCGGCACCACGGCCGCCGGATACGCGTTTATAAGCGGCGAGCAGGCACCCACGCTCCGCGCCGCAGGGATCCTCGCGGTCCGCGCCGCAGGCCCGGGAGAGCGTCTCTGCGAGCTGCACACGGCACTCGTGCGACTCATGAAGCAGTGGAAACCGGAGGCAGTGGCCATTGAAAAACTCTTTTTTGCGGCCAACGCCAAGACCGCGATGGCAGTGGCTGAAGCCCGGGGAGTGCTCCTCTTGACAGCCGTTTTGGGAGGCACTACGGTCTATGAGTATACGCCCGCCGAGATCAAAAAAACGATCACGGGCCAGGGCAACGCGGACAAGCGGCAGATGCAGAAGATGCTCCGGCTCGCCCTGCCCGAGACGCGCGAGTTGCGCGCGAGAGACGACGTGTTTGACGCGCTTGCGGTAGCACTCACCTGCCACTATAAAGAAAAAGGTCGACTACATCTCGCCAACGCATAACACCATTACTTCATTATTGAATAACTACTGGTATGGAGTTCTACACCGACGACGCAGCGCCGCTGCGCATGATGGATGACGACGAAGACGAGGATAGCGATGACGACGGCGACGACTATGACGACGAGGAGGACCTGACCGAAGAGGACGAAGAGGACGAAATGTAGCCAACAAACAAAAACTCGGGCGCCCGCCCGAGTTTTTGTTTACGTCGCAACTACACTACAATACGCGTATCTTCACAAACCGCCGCTTGCCCACGCGCACCACTAGTCCGGTCTTGGGCACCACGTCCTCGCGCGGATCGGTGACTACCCTGCCCGCTACCTCAACCGCGCCCTGTTCCACCAGACGGCGGGCTTCTCCTTTGGAGGGCGCCAGGCCCATACGGACGAGGAGATCCGTGATATTCCACGCGCGCGCCTCCACGCTTTTCTCCTCCATCTCCTCCGGCATCTCTTTTTTTGAAAAAATCCGGACAAAGCTCTCCCGCGCGCGCCGCGCCTCTTCCACTCCGTGGTACGCCGCGGCAATCGCCTCTGCCAAGCGCATCTTGGCATCCCGCGGATTCATGCTTCCATCCGCCATACCGCGTTCCATTGCCGTAATCTCGGCAACCGGCTCGTCGGTCAAGGCGGTGAAGTATTTTACAATCAGGATGTCGGGAACGGACATGATTTTTCCAAACATCTCATCCGCCGACTCCCGCAAGCCAATGTAGTTGCCCAAGGACTTGCTCATCTTCCGGCTCCCGTCCGTGCCCTCAATGAGCCAGGTCGTCATCACGTCCTGCTCCTCCATCCCGAACCGGCGCTGGATTTTGCGGCCCGTGAGGAGGTTGAACTTCTGATCCGTGCCGCCGAGCTCCATGTCTGCCTTCACCGCCACCGAGTCATACCCCTGCAGGAGCGGGTATATCATTTCAAGCACGGTCAGATCGCGGCCTTCGGCGATGCGCTTCTGAAAGTCGTCCCGCTCCAGCGCCCGCTGCACCGTCATTTTGGAGAGGAGATCGTACAGAAACCCGACACCTGCTTTTTTATACCACTCGCTGTTGTAGCGGACTTCGGTTTTTTCAAGATCAATCACTTTCCCGGCTTGCGCGAGATATTCCTCCATGTTCGCCGCGATCTCCCGTTCCGTAAGCGACTTCCGCGCGTCGTCCCGGCCCGACGGATCGCCCACGGTCGCGGTAAAATCCCCGATGATGAGGACCGCCTGGTGCCCGGCATCCTGAAACTGCCGAAGTTTGCGCAAGGGCACCGTGTGTCCCAGATGGATGTCCGGCGCCGTCGGGTCAATGCCCAACTTCACGCGCAACACCCTGCCGGACGCAAGCGCTTCCTCCAAGTGCTCCCGCACAATCACCTCCTCCACCGCGCGGGTGAGGAGACCTAATGATGACTTTCTATCATTTGACATACGTCCTTTTTTCTCTTAGTATAGGCCTCATGCAAAGATATACATCCACTATACCCAAATGGGCGCAAGAGACAATGCCGCGCGCGACGCGCCCGGTGAGCCGTCTTTTCAAAAGCATCGCGTTTCTCAAAATGAAAGAGTATGAACGCCAGACGCAGACATTTGAGGAACGCCATCAGATGCCCTTCCTCATGTTTGAAAAAAAAATCGGCGCTCTCAAAAAAGAAGACGCCGCCGCATGGGACGACTATCTGGTCTGGAAGGGACTGGAAGCCGCGCGGGAAAAGTGGCGAAAGCGATACGAGCAACTGTAGCGCCGTATCATGTATCACCTGCTGGACCTCCTGCAACACAGCGCCGCGGTGCGGCGCGTACAGATCATTCATTTTGTCGACGAGGAGGACGTGCAGTTGCTCCACGCGCGCGCCGAACTGACGGATGACTCTGTCCTCTTTGTCAGAGAGCTCGCGACCGCAGACGACTCAAAATACGCATATCATTGGCAGGACGCGCGGGGGGCGCTCATCTGCAGATGGGACAACGCGCCGCACCACCGCCGCATGACGACCTTCCCGCACCACAAGCACATCGGATCAAAAAATCGCATTGAACCGTCGGTTGGCATACTCCTCGAGCGCGTCCTCGCCGAGATTGAAAAACGCATTTCATCATAAGACCCGCGGACGCGGGTCTTTATATCTGTGATCAAGCTGGAAGCCGTGCCGTTTCAGGAGGGCAATAACCCTGCGGGGCGTGAGCGAAGGCGTCCTAGGCATGCGCGAGCGCACGGGGCCGCCGCGGCGGTTTTTTGACGCTGACGGAGGCAATCATCGTTGCGGCCTCCACAGGAATCGGCTCATGGTGTTTCCGCAAACTCCCAAGATACGCCTCGATAGCGTCTACCGCCATCTCTTTGGCCTCGTCCAGGTTTCTGCCATAGGTAATGCACCCGGGCAGCGCGGGGACGGTTACCGTAAATCCACCCTCGGGTTCCTCCTGAAACAAAATAGTGTAGCGCAACTGCTCCATATACCCAATGGTAGCAAAGAAAATACCAAGAAGTCAAAACCCCGCAGGGCCGCCGCCGGCGGCGCCGGACGCAGGCATGCGCATCCCGAAGTATAGTGGTGGCTTCCCGCGAGAGGTTGACTTT
>JBBTVQ010000020.1:18866-23807 GCA_038063095.1 Patescibacteria group bacterium | reverse complement strand
TGAACATGAGCATGAACCCGATGAGGTGCTCCGCAATCGGGGTCGCATGGATGCCGGAAGAATTTGAAATGAGAATGGGCATGCGTCGGGTCTCCGGCGTCAGGACCCGATCAACGCCTGCGGAAAAGGCATGGAGCCATTTTAATTTTTTGGCACGCCAAAACGGCGGCATGGAAAACGGGAATGCGGCGATCACGTCCGCATCCGCCGCGGCCTCTGCGGCCTGGTACGGGTCCGTACAAACGGAGAGTGTGCTGCCCGGCCCCGCCGCTCTGCGGATCTCGGCCGCATGCGCGGGCGCGAAAAAATGCGGATGCGACGGATCGGAAACAGGGTAGGTGGAGATGAGTATTTTCATGTCGCTTATGGTATGATGGGTATGAAGGTATGAAGGTATGAAAGGTCAGCATATCATTTGAGCCCATTGCAAACCATGAATCAAAAGACATTCTCGCGTATCACCGGAATCGTATTTTTAATCATCGCAGTCCTCCATGCAGTGAGAATCGTATACGGCTGGGACGCGGTCATCGCCGGTTGGTCCGTCCCGCTGTGGCTGAGTGGTGTTTCCGTGGTACTATCGGCATACCTGGCATTCCACGGCCTCACGCTCGGCAGAAAATAGTAAGGGGAGATATTATCGGCTTTTAAGGATAGGAGGATTTTTCTTGCTCCGCTCCTCATTTCATCGTATTCGCTCCTCAAGATCTCCCATGATTTGAAAGCTAAAAAGCCCTTGACATCCCTTGTGCTTTTCTGATACACTTCAGATATTGATCCTTGGCGAAGGCCTGCCCTTTTTGGCAGAGATTGGTTCCTACAAAGGAAATAGCCAAGGTGTACCCATAGGACCCCGCTTCGCGGGGTTTTATGCTTCTTATTCTTCGGTTATATCCTTCAAATACCGCTCTTCTTTTGCTTTCCTGACAAGTGTCTTCGCCTCCTCGTTTTTGAGAAAGGCGCTACGAACACATCCCGCCCACATGTCTGCAAGGCGGATTAGCGGTTCGCTCTCATCTCTGCGGCTCTTTACCAAACGGAGCGAAATCTTGCTGGCACGAAGAGCATTGGTGAGTTCTTTTCCTTTTTGATCGTCAATGCCGTCTACATAGACATTGACGCGGTACGCATCCTTCGCCGTCTGTTTTATCGCTTTCTCAAGAAGCACGATCATAGGAAAGAAAAATGGAATTGGCTTTCTGTAATGGGCGACGTAGACGCTTCGTGCGACAATTTTCTGTTCCAAAACAGAAGCAAGATACGTCATCCTGTTCTTGTGTCGCACTTTGTGCCATTTTTTATGATGCGTCCCGGCAGCAAGCTCTATGCGTTCAAGCCGTTCTCTGATGGACTGCTGGTCGCCTTCGATGACAACCGCGACTACGACGAAAACCTCCGATGCGTCATCTTGTCCCGATTCGTCCACATAGCAGTACAATTTCTGCATGCATCTACGATAGCGGAAAAACAGGCGAGATACAATCCGGTAAAGACGATGTGCCATAATGAGAATATAACTATGGAAAACTCTTCCCGCGGCAAGGATCAAAAAGAACACAACCAGAAAACTGGATATTTTTGTCGTCGTGTCCGGATCAAGACGTACTGACCTAAACTGCGTAACAACAACGCCCTCTCCTTCCGCAACAACTCTGATTTCTGAATTCGGAGGAATGTCTTGGATAACAGAAAAATCAAAAAGCTGAAGTTTTTCCGCGTTGCAAGAAAAGTAATCAAGTATCGGACTACGCAATGAAAACAGGCCTTCTTCTGAGAGAGGGCTGGTCGGGTTTTGTGAATCAAAACGTGGCTCTTGTTCTTCAGCACAGTATATACGTACACCTTTCACTTTTGCACGGTATGACATGCTTGGTATTTCCACAAAAGCATTTGTATCGTACGAGGTGGAGGCAACCGGATGCAATCTCGCCAGAGCAGAGAGCGGAAAAAAATTATCAAATCCCTGGAGACGCTCTGATATTCCAGATACGTCGATGGCTTGATCAATGCTCATAGTTTGATTAATGGATACTTTATTCAGGGATGATATGGAAACGGAAGGAAGGTCTATCTCTATGGGAAATATACGATTAAGAACAAAAACCCCCGTTGCAACGGAGATCAGAAACCAAACAAGATAAAAATAAAAACTGAAACGACTTTTATCGTCCATGACACTTCTTATATTTTTTGCCGCTGCCGCAAGGGCAGGGGGAGTTACGGCCAATGGAAGGGGTTGGCGACTGGCGGTTTTGTCCCCCACCAAAGGTTTTGGTGAGGGATGAAGAGTCCGGAAGCGATGATGTGGGACTTTGACTCACTGCTTTCTCTCTTGTGATTTCCGGTTTGCGCAATTCAATTCGCGCCGGCCGCTCCTCGCGGGGTGCCGTGCCCACTTTGAAAATCGTATGCGCGATGGAGGTACGGATGGCAATCTGGAGCTCGCGGAACAGCCGCGATCCCTCGTGCTTGTATTCCACCAGAGGATCGCGCTGGCCGTAGGCGCGAAGCCGGACCGAATCGCGCATGTGCTCCATGGCGTCCAGGTGATCCATCCAGAGCGCATCAATGGTGCGGAGCATCACGCTCCGCTCCATATTCCGCATCGCGTCTTCCCCTATTTCCCGCGCCCGGGCGTCATACGCGGCCCGGAGCGCGCCAACAAGATATTCCTCCATCATCTTACGAGGTTGAACCTCATAGGAAGGATCGGTGGCGATTTTTTGCAATTCGCGGTGGACGCCGTCGGGGACGTCGGCGATCGCTTTGATGGTCTCGTATATTTCTTCCGTGTTCCACGCATCCGTAGCGCCTGCGGTATGGAAATCCACCACCCGCTGTACTTCTTCCTCAATCATCTCAAAAATTTGCTCTCGCAAAGTTTGGAAGTCCGACTTCCCGCCTTCGCGCGGCTGAAGCCCGCTACGGCGAGGCGAAAGCCCGCGGGAAGTCGGACTTCCCTCCCCAAACAGCACCTCGCGCCGCATTCGGTAGATCGCGTCGCGCTGCTTGTTGAGGACGTCATCGTATTCCAGTACGTGCTTGCGGGCGTCAAAATGAAACCCCTCTATCTTTCCCTGCGCGGACTCTATTGCCCGCGAGACGACTTTGTTTTCAATGGACTCGTCTTCGGGGATGCCAAATGCCTCCATCATGCGCTTGATTCTGTCCGAGCCGAAAATCCGCATGAGGTCGTCTTCCAGTGAGACAAAAAATTGCGAGGAGCCCGGGTCGCCTTGGCGGCCCGCGCGGCCGCGGAGCTGATTGTCAATGCGGCGCGCCTCGTGCCGCTCGGTGCCGATGACATGTAATCCTCCTACTTGACGCACCGCGTCTGCCGGTCTTTCAATCTGCTCCTCAATAGCCGCAGAATCGTCAACATCAATCTTGACGGGATTGCCGCCTAGCAAGATATCCACGCCCCTGCCAGCCATGTTGGTGGCAACCGTCACCGCGCCCTTCTTACCCGCCTGAGCGATAATGAGCGCCTCCTGCTCATGGTTTTTCGCGTTGAGCACCTGATGCGGCACGCCGGCAACCGAGAGTACCTTGGACAGCCGCTCGTTCTTTTCAATGGACACGGTGCCGATCAAGACCGGCTGTCCCTTTTCGTACCGCTCTTTTACCTCCCGTGCCAATGCCTGAAACTTGCCCCGCTCGGTGCGGAAGATAAAATCCCCGGCGTCCAGTCGGATCATGGGACGGTGCGTGGGTATAGAGACCACATCCAGTCCGTACACCTTGTGAAATTCCTCGGCGCTCGTCTGCGCTGTGCCGGTCATGCCCGCGAGCTTTGCATACATCCGGAAATAGTTTTGGAACGTGATGGTGGCGAGCGTGCGCGACTCTTGCTGAACTTTGACTCCTTCTTTGGCTTCTACGGCTTGATGCAATCCCTCGCTCCAGCGGCGTCCCGGCATGAGCCGGCCAGTGAATTCGTCCACGATCACCACTTCGCCATTTTTCACCACATAGTCGCGGTCGCGGAGGAAGAGCGTCTGGGCGCGAAGCGCCGATTCCAGATGCCGCACGAAACGGATGCCCTTCTCCTCGTAGATGTTGCCGACGCCCAGGATCCGCTCCACTTTGTTGATCCCCTCCTCGGTGATGGAGACCGCTTTCATTTTTTCGTCAATGTTGTAATCGCCCCCCTCTTTCAGTTGCGGGACCACGCGGGCAAATACGGCATAGAGATCCCCGGACTCCGCATCGGGCGCGGAAATAATGAGCGGGGTGCGCGCCTCGTCAATCAAAATGGAATCCACCTCGTCCACGATGGCATACGCGTGCTCTCGCTGGCGCAGCTGCCCGGGATCCTGCTCCAGATTATCGCGCAGATAGTCAAACCCGAATTCGTTGTTGGTGCCGTAGGTGATGTCTGCCCGATACGCCTCGTGCCGGCCGCACGGGCGAAAGTGATTGAGCCGCGGGTCGCCGTGGGGATGCGTATCCTCATACGCGGGGTCGTAGATGCCGGAAAATTCATGCGCAATGACGGCCACGGATACTCCCAAGCGGTCATAGACCGGCCCCATCCACCCGGCGCCCACGCGCGAGAGATAGTCGTTGGGTGTGACCAGATGCGCGCCCTGCCCCCTGAGCGCGTTCAAGTAGAGCGGCAGGGTGGCAACGAGCGTTTTTCCCTCGCCGGTGCGCATCTCCGCAATCTTACTCTGGTGCAGCACGATGCCGCCCACCAGTTGCGCGTCAAAGTGGCGCTGTCCGATGCCGCGGCGCGCGGCCTCGCGCACTGCGGCAAACGTCTCGGGCAGCAGAGCGTCGAGCGGCTCGCCTGCGGCGAGCCGCTCTTTGAATTGCGCAGTCACGCCGCGCAACTCCGCATCCGAGCGCGCCTGCAAGTCCTTTTCATGTGTTCCGATCGCGGCGACCAGCGGCGCCAAGGACCGGATAAAGCGCTCATTGGCATTGCCGAGGATTTTG
>JBBTVQ010000020.1:0-18766 GCA_038063095.1 Patescibacteria group bacterium | reverse complement strand
GAGGAGTTCAGTTTCCTTCGTCCCGGATGCGGCCAGTGCGGAAGAGCCGCGCGGCCCGAGCAAAATGGAGTTCCTTCTTTATCCGCCGCGCTCCGCGCTTGAGGAGCGAGAGCGCCCTGCCTTTATATCCTACCAGCTCGCGGGTCAATTCGTCCTCCAGCGCGTCGCAGGCCGCATGCACTTCTTGGTCTACGGCTTGAGCCCGGATGAGTTTGCCTCCCACGGCAAGCGAGGCGGAGACCGCATAGACCAATCCCTTATGATGATGGTGGGTGGTGCGCGCAACTTCAATATCCAAGATGACCGCGTCTCCCGGCCCCGCGCGCGTGAGCAGTTTTTCCACGGGACGGACGATCTTGCGCCCGATATACTCGCGCAATGCGTCAGTCAATTCCAAGTTTTTCTGCCGTATGGTGACGCGCATGTCTGTATGATATACAACATGACGCCGCGGAAGGAAGTTTCTGAAAAGAAAGTACCCGCACGCCGAGGCGCACGGGTCACGATTTTCTATGGACAGTCCCTTTTAAAAGTTCTCCTCTCCTGATTTTTCTTTATGATCAGCTTCTTCATATTCTCGTATCACAACTCCTTTCTCTGTGGCTTTTGAGCGTGATTTTTGGTCAAGATAAATTAGCTGTCCGCTCGACGCCAGTTCGTCCTGGAAGCGGTCTTGGAAGGTTTTTACATACGCGATTTGTCTTTGGTACGCTTCGTCGCTCGCAAATGCTTCGCGCGGGTATGTCGCCAAATTGCACCATCGGTAAAACTCTTGCACGGTCTCAAGAATCTGTTCCTTGTTCGGCGGCATACGATTGAAACTGTCTATCATCAGATGCTCCGGCGATTCGCCCGCACCTTCGGCAACTTCACCGGTGGCGGTGTCGAAATCAAGCGCGGGCTGGACATATCTCAATTCGTTGTACGATTTTGTTTCGCCCGGCGATTCGGCGGCATAGACGCGCTTCCAGCCGACATTGTTCCAAAACCTTTCGGAGTTGGGCGTGCACTCGCCTGCGGCAAACGAGAGTTTTTTCCCGGCTTCTTCTGCTTCTGCCGTAGCGCCGATGAGCGCCGAAATGTAGGCCTCGCGGGCAAATCCTTTCCCGCGCGACTCTTCAGGCGTGAGCGCGTACCCCACCATAAATACGGTCTCGCCCGTGGGGTCCCCGTCCGCATTTCTCATATCCAACAATCCTCCGGTCAGCGCGGACAGCACCCTGCCTTCGGAGTCCTTCAGCGCATAGACGCGATAAGGCAGATCTTTTGTGCCCCACGGAGTCCTCCCTTCAACCGCAGACCTCAATACTTCCTCCGGATCCACTTCCTCCTCGCCGAACTCTTGCTCAAAAAGCGTCTGCACTTGTGCCAGATCAGGATGATCGCTCCGATCAAGCAGTTCTATCGCGTATTTCTTTTCTCCGATCTCCAATTCGCAATTTGACGACTCCACGGTGGAGCGCTTGAATCTGCTCTTCTCCATCAATGATCCAGCGGCTTTCAGCGCCGGCTGATCTTCCACCCTCCGCTCCCACGCGCATCGGGAACACCGCGACGGATCATTTCCATGGGGACAAACACTTTCTTGCTGTGGCGACCGCACTTGTTCAAAGCCCATATTCTCTTTCTCTGTTTATGTTGTTAATGTTCTCGTTTCTTGTAATATTATACACCATCTCAATCATCTTCCACACGAGTTTGGCTGCGGCAAAGTCCGGGGCGACCATGCCGGGGATGGGTGCGAGTTCCACCACGTCCATACCTATAATTTCATGCCGCACGATAACATATTCCAGCAATCCCGTCACCTGATACCAATTCAAGCCCCCGGGCTGGGGCGTGCCCACCGCGGGCATCACCGAGTGGTCAAACACATCTAGGTCTACCGTAATATACACTTTCGGCTTCAAGGTTTTTTCTATTTCTTCCATCGGTACGTCGGGCGCGTAAAAAACAGAGAGCGACTTTACCGCCGTATTTTTCTTGATCTGATCGCCGATGTATTTTTGTATGTCGCGATCTACGCTACGGATGCCGACCTCGGTTAGCGACACCCGATCCCCCAACTCGTATGAGCGTCGCATCACTGACGCATGGGAATACCGATCGCCGTGATAATCCGGACGCAGGTCGGGATGGGCGTCCAGATGCAGGATGGAGAAATCATTGTGCTTTTCATACAGTGCCGCAATGGACGCGAACGCAAGCGAATGCTCCCCGCCGATGATGAAAGGGATTTTGTTGTGCGCCACGACCTCTTCGCTGATGAATCGCGAGAGCGATGCGAGATGTTCTTGCGTGGAGCCGCCGTGCAGAGCAATCGTGTGTTCAAAGGTATAGAAGAACTGCTCGGCTACCGCCGGATGCCACTCCTCCTCTCCCCACGGCTCGTCAAGTTGCATAGACGCCTGCAAAATCGCCATGGGCCCCTCGCGGCTGCCGGATTTATATGTCGTGGTCGCGTCGTAGGGCACGGGAATCAGCGCCACCCGCGCGCGCTCAAAATCCTGTTCGGGCACGCCCGCAAACCGCAGCGGCACTACTTCCGCCTTTGCTTGTGTCTTCAGTTCCGTATGACTATTTTCCATTGAAAAACCAGCCAAGATCCGGCGGGGCTCTACGATTAAGACCCTCTTCTTTGAACGCGCGCAGGATCAGACGCAAGGCGATAGTGGCGTCCACAAACGCCTGGGCGTTCCTGCCCCCATTCCCCTGCTTGCCCCAACTGATTGGCTCGGTCATCACCCCGCAGCCGGAGAGACCTCCCCATTGGGGAGAATCGGTGGTGATCTGAAATGAATAGTCAAACGGAAACACCTTCTCGTTGTCCTCCATCAGGGCCTGAGACACTGAGACCAGCTGGGTAAAATCTTTTGGCACGCCGCCGCCGATGTACCCGGCGCCCTTGCGATACCCCCGCTTTCTGCCCCATTCCGCAATCTCAAAAATCTGCTCCGCGTCCCAGAACTGCTCAATAATCAACTTGCGCTCCGCGCGCGGAATGCTGTGGAGCGCGCGGATATAGGCCTCGCCGTAGCCGCTGTCCACCAGGGCCGGGCAGAATACCGGGACCTTTGCTTTCGCGGCGACCGCCGTAATGCTCCAAATGTCTTTTTTGCCGAGCCAGACGCCGAGGCGGTGCAAAAACTCAACGGTGGAGACCACGGTGCGTTCTGTGAGCTCGGCGTTCCACTCGCGGATGAAATCCGCCAGCAGGGCTTCCAGGTCGCGGTAGTCGTACTCGTCCGCCGCATGGTCATAGAAGCGATCCATTTTATGCTCCAAGAGATCCGCGTCGTCCGGAAACCACGGGTCCACTTTATAGTATTTTTTGCCCATTGCTTCAAAGACGTCCTCGGAAATGTTGGCTCCGGTGGAGACCAAAACGTCAATGAAACGATTTTTGATGAGCCATACGATCCCCGGCCAGAAGCCGGCGCTGGACAGCGAGCCGGAGTAGCCCAAGAAGATGAGTATCTTTTTCTCCTGCATCATGTCGCGCCAGACGCGATACACTTCTGCCAGCCCCCGCGCCTGAAACGACGAATCGGCCCAGGACGCGAAGTCCTGCCAGAATGTCTTGGGGAGCCGGTTCGGCTCAAACGATTCTCGCCTGAATTTTTTGTACGGATTTACCGCCATAAGGAATTTTTAATAACCAATAATCACCATCCGAAAAGTTTGCCGATGTCGTCGGCTGTTTCGCGCTTGCGCGCGACCGTTACGATCCCGTTTTGCAGGACCAGTTTCAATGGAGACGACAGGAGGCAGTGGTGCGAGGCAAACGCGTCCTGATACGCTCCGGTGTCAAAAATCGCGATGTAGAGGTCCTCGCCCGGATTTAGATCCTCCAGCCGCGGGAGCGAGACATAGCCGTCCCGCGCCGTATACTTGTCGTCCGAATCGCACGAGAGGCCGGCGAGCCACACGCGGTGTTTTTTCTTGTCATTGAGGCGGTTGACCGGCACGATGTGCCACTTCTGATGGATCGCCCAGGTGTCCAGGAGGTCGTTCATAAAACTGCCGTCAATGATGTACCAGAATTTTGCCAAGCCCTTGGGCACTGCTTTTGCCGAGACGATCCTGAAGATCGTGATTTGCGCGGGTGCCATGACGTGCCGCCCCCATTCCACCACGATATTCGGATGCGGCATCTCCCACTGATCCGCAAGGCGCTTGAGTACGGCAATCATCTGCTTGCTCACGCTCTCCAAACTGTACATCGGTTTTTTTTCGTACGGGATGGCAAATCCTCCCCCGATGTCCAGCGTATCCAGCGACGGATTGGCCGCGCGGACCTTGCGGAAGACGTGCAGCGCCTCCTTCATGGCCGCAATGATGTCCGCTCCCCGCTCAATCTGCGAGCCGATGTGGTAGTGGAGCAATTTCAGGTTGCGAATCTTGCCGAGATCCACGATCTCGTCTGCCAAGAGCCCGAAGCGGTCCGCCTTTTTATCCCAGTGCGAGCGGACTTTGACCTGCAGATTGACGCGGACTCCGATGTCTCCCTTGAACTCCTTGAATTCATCCAGCTCGGCCGCGTCTTCAATAATCGGAACCACGCGCACCGCGCGCTCCGCCAGATGATGGATGAGATCCACATAATTTTTTGTCTTGGGGCCGTTGCAGAGAATCCTGATCTTTGTGTTTACGCTGTCGCTCTCCCAGAGCTTGCGGACCAGCGCCAGCTCGTTGTGCGAGCCGACTTCCAGGTGCGCGCCCTCGGAGACGAGCGGCAAAACCGCCTCGCGATTCTGATTCACCTTCATCGGGTAGTGGTAGAAAAACTTGCCCTTGTAGCCCAGTTGTTTTATGTTGCGGTCAAAAACCGTAAAGAGCCGATTGAGCCGCTCCTCCACGACGAACGGGAGAAAAATTTCCAGAGACGAGCCGAACTTGCGCACGAGGTCGTGCACGTTGTACTGGTAGTTGCCCTCGCGGATGATGAGCTCGGCGTCCGCATTCACGTCAAAGACCGACGTGTCAGATTCTTTACGCCCGAGTTTCCAAAATTTTTTCTGGCTTCGCGCGGCCATACCGTCTTATACATCACCCGCGTTATTCGCGCAAGTATTTTCCGTTGAGTTTGGTGAATAATAAGATTTGTCAGCGCCCCAAACTAAGTTTTGACGCCGGAAAACTTAGTTTGGGGCGCGGATTCATCCGATCAGGTCGCAATTTTCAGCAAACTCTCCTCTTCCGGGAGATTGTGCGGAAAAATAAAATCAATACAGGTATCCCCACGACTGCAACCGATCGCTATCCGTGTTCCACCTGAAGCCAATGTCGGTGCGGTAGTATTTGTTCTGCAAAATGATGTTGTCAATCCGGTTGTACGCCATCCGCCGCGCCTCGTGCATCGTGGTGCCCGAACCCGTGACCACCAATGCGTAGCCGGTCACCCCCGCAAGATGCCAGTCCCCTTCCACGAGTTTTACTTCACCCAAGTGTACGCCTTCACGATTTTCCTTTCTGAACACGATGGACGAATCCTTGTAAATCTCGTACTCTTTTTTATCAGCATAGGGGAACGGCGGAACCGCCACCACAACCCCCACCTGAAATCCTTTTTTGGTTCGCAGCGAGAACTGCTCCCCCCGCGCCATTTTTGCAAGCCACTCCCCGGCCGGATTCAAAATGCCCTCCAGTTGAATGGAAATCGTGGGGTATCCAAACCGGCACGTGAATTCCAGCGGATAGATGCCGTTGTTGTTGGCAATGCAGTTGATATCCACATACCCGCGATAGTCGGATTCCGCCAGGGGCTCCCTCATCTTCTCCAGGGTCCGGCGGAAAATCTCATTGGTCTCGTTCCAGTACATACTCGTTCCCATCTCGCCCGTGTAGGGACCGATCTCGCCCGGAAAAAGTTTCTTGTGCTCAAAGTTGACGTTGATGGGGCGGATGAAATCGCTCCCGTTGAAAAAGGCGCCCACCGCGACCTCCACTCCCTGCGCATACTTTTGGAGCTGAAACTTTTTGATTTTGCGGGACCACGTTTTTTTGTTGTGTTCCAGCACCTCTATGAGATCGACCCCCGACTCCTCCTCGCCGATGAAGAGGATCCCTTTCTGCTCGGACATGATATTGCCCGAGGGCTTGAACACGTATCGCCCGGGGTTGGCGCGGATAAATGCGAGCGCCTCGTCATAGTCCGTAAAATCCCAGTGGGGAAGTACCGTCATGCCGACCTTCTTCATCTCTTCTTGGCCGAACTCGCGATCTTCTTCCAGGCGATCGGTGTATTCGCTGCCGCCGATCACCCATTTTCCTTTTGCGCGCAATCCGTCCGCGGCCTTGCCGAATCCGACGTCGTCGAAAATAATAATATCCGCCCAGTCAACATAATCTTCCCAACGCGGCACTTTCTCAAAAAATCCCTCGTAGACGTCTTGGTCGTCTTCGTCTTTGATGAAGCCGCGCACCTCCTGCCCTTCCTGCGCCAGGCGCCATGCGAGGTCCCCGCTTAAACTCTCCCACGAGACGAATAAGAATTTGAGCGGCGCCGAGGTGATGCCCTCCGCGTTTTCGCCGCCCGTCTTCACCGATCCGTTTTTATTCCTTATCTCATTCGCCATGCTTGCAAGAGAATCAAAAATATTTTTTCTCTTTGCAGTATGGAAAAGAAAAGAACAGCGGTCAATTGTGGATAACTTTTTTGCGCGCGTTTTTTTTCTCGCGAGAAAAAAACGCGCGCACGAAAAACAGCGGCACTCGCCCCGTGAGAAACTTATAAGTTTCTCACGGGGCGAGCCGTCAGCGATCCGTATACGTCCGATAATCGGAGAGGAGCTCCTCGCCTTTTTGTATGTCGCGTAGCGTCTCGAATCTGTTCCCGTCCGCGCGTGCGCCCACATTGGGTACTATGGCGTGATTGAGAAAATATGATATGTCAATGGCGTTCAAACTGTGATCCGGAAAATAAAAATTCTTCCCGCGCGCCGGAAATACCGCCTGCGCGAATTCTTTCACCGCCGCCGGTATCGTATCGTCGGCGAGGAAGCGCCGCAGAGGCATAGCCCGCCATCGGGCGACGCGGCATCCGGGAAACGGATCCGTGCCCTTTGGAATGTCGCGAATCGCGAATATGCCGATGCCGTGCACGGGAGACGGCTGCAGGCGGCAATAGATATTTCGTTCCAAGTCCTGCAAAAACTCTCTCTGCGTCATGTTGATGGATGCGTATCAAAATCCGACGTACTGAATCTCTTCTTCTAGCACGACGCCGAAGCGCGCATGTACTTTTTCTTTGGTCAGCGCCGCCAGCGCGCGCACATCGGCGGCTGTGGCCCCTCCTTCATTCACGAAAAAATTTGCATGGCGCGCGGACACGACCGTCGCCCCGACACACGCGCCCTTCAGACCGGCCCGGTCAATGAGAAAAGACGCGGGAAGATGGGTGCGCTGCGCGAATTGCGCAAGGAACGGAAACGCGCTCAATAATTTCTGCCGCTCCTCTGCGTCGGCGGGCCACGGAGGATTTTTAAAGATGCACCCGCACGACTTGGTGCCGATGTCCTGCCGGTCCAGCCGCTCGGCAGTGATGTGCTTTATTTTTTTCTGAATCGCGGCCGAGTCCCCCGCGCGCAAATGCAGGGTCGCTGAAAGAATAATCCATTCCGGATGTTGCTTAAACAGAGAATCGCGATACCCGAATCCGCAGGCAGTATTATGGAAGTCGGACTTCCATAGAGAGTGTGACTTCCCCGTATCAATGATACCCACCGACTCAATCACGTCTCTCATCTCGCCCCCGAAGCACCCCGCGTTGCCGCGGACCGATCCGCCGATGGTGCCCGGCACGCCGATGCCCCATTCAAAGCCCGTAAGGCCTGCGCGCGCGGCCGCCCCGGCCAGCCGCGCCATCATGACTCCGGCGTCCGCCGTCATCCGTTCTCCTTCAATCGTTATCTCGCCGCCGATCATCCGAATCACCAATCCGTCAAACCCCGCGTCCGAAATTAGGATATTGGATCCCGCGCCCAAGATGAAAACCGCCGCTCGTTTCTCTGCCGCAAAGACCAGCGCTTCCTCCACCTCCGCGGCGTTGCGCGCTTGGGCAAAGTATCGCGCGGATCCCCCGATTTTATAGATGGTATGCGGTGCCAGGGGTATATTCTCCTTTATTTCAATCATGTATCTCTACTGTATTGCACAAACCTCCTGATATGCAATAATGGAGAAACAGCGCACCGCTTGTTTCTTCCGGTGGCATCAGGAGCAGGCACTCATCCCGCACTTTCCTTATGACGGATCACGGAGCTGGCACTCACAAAGGACAAATTTTGGAGTCAACCCTCCGTGGTCCTTTTTAGGGAAAGTGCGGAACAGGCGCCGGACAAATTTTGGAGTCACCCCCCCTGGTGCCTCACGAGTAAGCTTTATCATACAGCCGAAAGTAAGTGGGGGACGAGCATAAGGACAATCTGGAGTAAAACCCTTCTCGTGCCTCCTGAACAAACTATTTTTATGTCAAAGTGAAGGGCGGGGGTATGCATCGGAAATGGTGCACGGTATCTTATTCGAACAATCATTACGATCGTGAGATTGTTCGAATAAATTATATAAATCAGGAAATAATCATACGGGTAAGATCTTTTGGAAATTTTGTCAGACGTTCGTATCCTGTTTTCGTGACAAGCACCATGTCTTCTATCCGGATGCCGCCGGCCGGGATGATGCTCCGCGCCCAGCCCCTTGATTTCAAGGGGCTGGGCGCGAATGGATAATACAGCCCCGGCTCCACGGTGATCACATTTCCGGCTTCCAGCTTCCAGTTTCTGGCGCCCAGATTCGGATGCTCGTGTATTTCCATCCCCACGCCGTGCCCGAGCCCGTGGATAAACCCTTCCGACGTCTTCCCGTCAGTCCGTGTCGGATAGCCCGCCTCCTCAAAATACCGACATACGCTATCATATATTTCTTTGCCGTCAGTTCCGGCGCGAATTGACGCAATCGCCTGTTCTTGCGCCGCAAGCACCGTTTCATACATCTTCGCATATTCTTCGGACGGCTCTCCTTTGAAAACCGTCCGCGTCATGTCCGCGTAGTAGTGGGTCGCACGCGACACCGGGAATATGTCAATGACAATGGGTACGCGCGCCCGCAACGCGCCCCGGCCGATGCAGTGCGGATCCGCGGCCTGAACCCCGGAGGCCACGATCGTATCGGTCGCGAGGTACCCCTGCTTCCACAGCGCGTCATCGATGATATGCCGCGCCATCTCCGAGGTCGCGGGGCGCCTGTCGTGATACACCCTGCTTCCTCGGATCCGGCAGCCGCGCAAAAAATCCATGACTGCCGCAAACGCCCGCTCCGTCGCCCGCTGCGCCAGTCGTATTTCGTGTATTTCCGCGCGGCTCTTTTTCGCGCGTCCCGGATACCACGGATCCGACGCAACCGCGATACTGAATTCTTTTCCGAGCGCCGTTCCCATGGCGTATGGAAAATCCGCGGGAATTTCCAGGCACCAGATGCCCCGCGCCTTCAAGAAATCAATCACCGCCGCGCGCCCGCTTCCCACCGTACGCACCACGTGGTCCACATCCGCCTCTTTCCTGGCCCGCCCCGCTTCCAGCGGCGAGGCGAATAAAAAAATCTCACCGGCAATCTCCGCCAAAAAAAGCGGATCCGGTACATGAAAACCCGTCCGCCACAACATATCGGCGGAAAAATGCGCCGCTCCCAGATCCGTCGCGCCATACAATAACCGTGCAGTTTTTCCCCTCCGCATCAATTGTTATCCTTTATCCTTTCCCCTGGTATCCTCCGCAAAGTACAAGGCCCCCGAACAGGGGGCTTTGCACCGGACAAATAGGGTCTTGAGCAAAAGCCCAAAAACACTCACATATATATTCGTAGCAGATCGCGGATAAAAAGTCAAGAGCGGTTGTCCACAGTACCCATGGAATCATTTTCCGCGCGCCTACTCCACCACGCCACGGATGCGGCGGATGCCGGCGGACGACGCTTCTTCTTTGATGATGGTGAACTTCCCCACCTCGTTGGTGTGCGTCACGTGCGGGCCGCCGCAGAACTCACGCGAGACCACCTCGCCGGTCGCGGGGTCCGTCATCGTGTATATTTTGACGCGCGGCGGGTATTTTTCGCGGAAAAATCCCAGAGCGCCTTTTTTGATTCCTTCCTCGTACGACATCTCCTCCCATGCGACCTGCAGGTCGCGGCGGATCGCGTCGTTCACCCACTGCTCCACGCGCGCCAATTCCTCCGGCGTCACTTTCCTCGGAAACCGGAAGTCAAAGCGCGTCCGCTCCACGGTAATGTCCGAGCCGTCCTGGCGCGCCTCGCTCCCCAGCACCGCGCGAAGTGCCGCGTGCAAGAGGTGCGTTGCGGTATGGAGCCGCGTCACTTTCTCCACCTCGGACTCGTCGCGGATCGTCACCTCTCCGGTCTTGAGATACAACCCATGCCCGCCGAATTTCGCCGCGGATCCGGCGCGGGAGATTTCTTGATGCTTACGGAATTCCTCGTCAAATGCCTCACGCGTCAGATTTCGCGCCACAGCCCCTTCTTTATAGTCCTTTATGACCTCATACGGCAGGCCGTAGCTTTCGTAGAGCCGAAACGCAGACGAGGCCGTCACCTGCTCCATGCGGTCTAGTTCTTTCAGACCCTGACGAAGTGTTCTCGCAAACTTTTCTTTTTCATCCGAATACGCGGAGATGATATTTTGTTTTTCCCGCACCAGTTCGGGATACACGGATCCGTACTGATCAATAGTCTCTGTGATGATGTGTGCAATGTCCTGCAGAACAATAGCGCGGCGCAGAAGGCGGCGCAGGATATAGCCGCGATCTTTGTTTGACGGCCTCACGCCGTCAGCAAGCAAAAATGCGCTCGCTCTTCCGTGGTCTGCGATTACCCGTTTTTGAATATCAGTAAAATCCGCAGAAATCAGATGCATCAGTGGCGCGTAGAGTTCCGTCTCAAAAATGTTCCGTTTTCCCTGCGCGCACATGGCAAGCCGCTCCAATCCCATGCCGGTGTCCACGCCCGGGGTCTTCATGGGTTCCAGTTTTCTTCCGGATGCGCCGGACAGCAGTTCCTCGCGCGAGCCGTTGAAGAAAAACTCGTTGAATACGATGTTCCATATTTCTATATCCTCTCCGGCGCCGTTTCTGCAGTATATTTCCGTGGTGGGGCCGCAGGGACCCGAGGAGCCGGTGGGTCCCCAAAACACGTCGTGGATCCCTTGCTTCACAATCTTGATATTTGGATCATGGGCGCGCCAGATTTTCTGCGACTCCGTATCTTCCGGCACACCGATTGAATCCAAACCTTCAAACACCGTGACATACTCAATCTTGAGATCTACCTCTTTGGTCAGAAAATCAAAGGCGTAGTGTATTGCCTCTTTTTTGAAATATCCACCGAAGCTGAAGTTTCCCATCATTTCAAAAAACGTGAGGTGCCGCTCGTCCCCCACTTCGTCAATGTCGGACGTACGGAACGACTTTTGGATTGAGACCGTATTGCGCGAGCCGAAGTCGCGCTCGGCCATTGCCGGGTCGGTATAGTATTTCTTGAACTGCTGCATGCCCGCGGTGGTCAAGAGCACGGACGGGTCGTCGGGAATGAGCGAAGACGATGGCACCACGGTATGCCCGCGCGCCCTGAAAAATTCAAGAAATCGCTTGCGTAATTCGCTGCTGTACATAGTGCTCATTAAAACAGAATGTGCGGCTTTTGTCCAAAATGAAAAAGCGCCGATGGCATCGGCCCTCGGCGCAAACATTCACATTTGTGGAAAACACCCCCCCCATCGGCATCATAGATTCGCAAAACCAGCCAGCATTGCCATACGGTACGGCTGGTGCAGCTTTTCAAAGGCCTGCCGTTCCAGTTGCCGCACGCGCTCACGACTTAATCCAAGCATATGGCCGATCTCTTGTAGGGTATGGGGTTGTTCGTCTCCCAAACCATATCGTAGGCGCACGATCAACGCTTCGCGCTCCGAGAGAGTGGCCAGGCAATCGGCAAGACGCTGCTGCAACTGTTCCTGGGCCAGGAGGTCGTCCGGCCGCGGTGCCTGGTCGTCTTCGAGGAGCTCTGCCAGACCCCCGCTGTCTTCTGCCAACGGCTGTTGGAGACGAATGATGGGCTGCACCGCCACCTGCAGCTCTTCCACGTCCTGGCGTGTCCAACCCAGAGCGACGGCGAGCTCCTCGCTGCTGGGAGGCCGACCGTACCGACTCCAGAGACGATCAGCCGCAGCCCGGAGTTTGTTTTTGCGCTCGTTGATATGATTGGGCAGGCGCACGGTACGATATTGTCCAATAATGGCACGACTGATGGCCTGGCGCACCCACCAGTGCGCATAGGTGACAAACTTGAACCCGAGGCTCGGCTCAAACTTGTCCAGCGCGCGCATCAGGCCAATATTGCCTTCTTGAATCAGGTCAAGAAACGACACCCCCCGCCCCCGATAGCGATTCGCCACATGAATGACCAGACGCAGGTTAGCGCAAATCATCATGGCCTTTACCTGCGTCAGGCGCTCATCCGCTTTTCGCCAGACGCAATATGCCGCGCGCAGTGTCCGATCATCTGGTTGGGCCGCGTGCTCTGCTGCCAGGACCTGACGCAGCGCGTCATGCACCTCCGGCTGCACCGCCAGCCCTTCCCAGGTCTTACACCACTGCCGCCACAGTTCGGCATAGGCCCGCCGCGCCGTGCGACGTTTGGAGGGCTCCGGTGCGACATGGCACCTCCCTGGACGCAAGGCCTGCAAGCGCGTCGCGAGATCCTGCAGCTCGAGTACCGCGTCCCCGAGCTGCTGCCGCAAGTCGCCCTGCCGCGCGGGCAGTACCTCCGCGTCGTGTAAGACGTGCTCAAGCGGCATGTCTCCCCGCACTACTTGCTCCCACAACTGATTGAGGGTCGGGAGAGCGAGCGGTAACGTGTAGAGCGCCCGGCGCTCGCGCTTGTGGGCGATCTCGATCCGATACCAGAGCGTCTGCTCTTCGCTACGACTGAGTAAGGCAAACTGGCGCAGATCGCCAAAATAGCGTACCACCAGGTTGTCGTAATTAGCGTCCAGCTCGCGAGGGGACTCCTCAAGGTCAGTGTCTAATACAGACGTCTTCCCTGCCTCTGGCGCCGCCAGCCCCGCAAACGCATCTTCATCCCGGTCTTCGTATCTGTCATGTTCCATGACTCCTCCGCCTCGCTCGCTCTGCCGGAACGCGCGTGATTAAGGTGATGGAAAAGAACGTCTCTCGCCTCTCTATCTTATAGACCATCAGTGCTCTTGCAGTCAAGACCGCGCGCCATGCCACGAGAACACATGAGAGCGAGGTTCATTTTCCTCCTGATGCATGAGGATGACCATAGGGAAAAATATGCAGGCATATTTTTCACAAACGCTGCGGATCGTTACAGCGATACCACCTGCTCCCAAGGGAACCCGTCCCTCCCGAAGTGTCCGTATGCCGCGGTCCGGGCATAGAGCGGCCGCCGGAGGTTGAGGCGTTCAATGATTGCCCGGGGCCGGAAGTCAAATTTCTCCTTCACGATGGCCGACAAGTCCCTGTTGTCCTCGCCTTCGGCATAGACCATCAATGGCTCGGCTCTCCCGATGGCGTAGGCCACGGTGACAGTGCAGACCTTGGCAACTCCGTTTGCCACGATGTTTTTTGCGGCAAACCGCGCCATGTAGGCCGCGGAGCGATCCACTTTGGTCGGGTCCTTGCCGGAGAACGCCCCCCCGCCGTGCGCCACCAGTCCGCCGTAGGTGTCCACGACGATTTTCCTGCCAGTGAGTCCGGTGTCTGCCGCAAATCCGCCGATCGTAAACTTCCCGGTGGGGTTCACCAGCACTTCCACGCCATCCAGATCCCCCACGACCGGACGGATGAGTTTTCTCAAGAGCACATCTTTGATGTGCTCTTGGCTCACGGTGTCCGCGTGCTGGCACGAGATGAGGACTATTGCCACCTTGCCGTTTTGCATGGTGACCTGCGACTTGCCGTCAGGTCCCAACCACGCGCACTCCGGGTCAGTGCGGCGCAGGCGTTCCAGCCCCTGCGTGAGTTTATGCGCGAGTGCCACGGCAACCGGCATAAACTCTGGCGTCTCGGCCGTGGCATAGCCGTACATGATGCCTTGATCCCCGGCCCCGCCGGTATCCACGCCTTGCGCGATGTCCGGCGACTGCTGGACGATACTGGTCATGATCTGCAGGTCATCGTCGTAGCCGAGACCGCGGTAAAATGCGCGGCCGATCTTTGCCGCATCCACCGCGCCCTTGCTCGTTACTTCCCCGCCGATAACCAAGAGGCCGTGGGAGCCAAAGGTCTCTACCGCCACGCGCGACTGGGGGTCTTGGGCCAAAAACGCGTCCAGCACCGAGTCAGAAATCTGATCGCAAATCTTATCCGGATGTCCGGAGGTGACGCTCTCCACGGTATAGGTATGCTGCTTCATACAAAAATACGATACACGAGACACGTATCACGACACACGATAGACGGAAAGAATTATCTTTTCGCGAATCGTGTTGCGTGAATCTGGGGTCTTGATGGGAAAACAACTCAACCGTATTATCACCTGCAACGACCTTGGCGCGCGCGCGGTTTCAACACGCGCGGGAAAAAGAAAAAGGAGCGCCAGAGACGCTCCGGTTGACGAGTGAAAACTCTTGAAAACTATGACGATGCGGATGATCCGTTATTCATAAAAATCCGCGGAAAGCCGAACCGCTCCGCCTGTGCATCCGCCCGCTCCTCGGGCGTGAGGGGCAGGCAACTTTTTCCAAGTCGCTCTGCATTCCTCTGCTGGTGGGAAGACGACCGCCGGCACTTTCCACAGCACCACCCGCAGCCAAACCGCCATTCGGCGCCGTTGGGCAGCGTGCCGTCTTTTGACGTAAACAGCCGCTTGCAGTTTATGCATCGCGTCTGCTCCGTAATAGGATGATAGACGGGCAGCGGTGCCACGAGCGCCATTGGGTCATGACCGTTTGATGCATCAGACATAGTTCTCCCCTTTCTCTGTGAAAGAAAGAACACACCGACCCCATCATCGTGTTTTCAAAGCGGATGTCAAGGCCTTTGGTTTTCCACAGAAACTTTCGTCGTCTCATTTCGTTGAAATACGAAGAACTTATAGCCGAGGAAGTTCACCAGGAGTGATACGCCGGTTGCCAGCGCCTTGCCGATGTTAAGCGCGAGATTCGGCGCGAGCGCCGTGGACGGCGCCAGATATGTCGTGAAAAAGATCACAATGCCGCTGTTGACCAAAAGCCCGGTGAGTGTCACGGCAAAAAATTTGGGAAACGCGGCAAAGAGCTCGCGCGATCCCTCCTTGAATACCCAGAGTTTATTCCAGAGATAACTATTCATCACGGCCACGAGAAACCCGGGGACGTTGACGCCCCCGAGTATGAACCCGGCCGCGATGCCGGTGGCGCGGCTCAAGAGATTGAGTACCCCGAAGTCAATAATGGTGTTCAAGGCGCCGACCACAAAGAAGCGTCCGAACTGCGCCAGCACCGGGATCTTGCGCGCAAGCGCGTAGACGATCCAGAGCCCCGCAAACCCCATGACCGCGCCCGCCCACGGCAAGGCGAGGAGTGTCAACGCGTCCCGCAAGCCGAGGTTCAACACAGTCGGAATCGCAAAAATCCCGGCAAAAAACCCTATCAGCGCTCCGATCGCATAGTCAGTTTTGTGCATTTTTTTCAATTTTACATTTATCATTTATCGTTTTATGTTTGTCGTTTATCGTTGGTCTGATGGCGCCCTGCGATCTCCTGTTCAATCTCGGCGCGCGGCCTGCCGTACTTTAGGCGCGACATCTCTTTGACGACCGCCGCGGCCTCGGCGTCTCCTTGCTCCGGCGCGTAGGTCTTCATGCTAAAGGACGACGCGGTGGCGCCCTCAATCAAAAGCTTCATATAGCAGTTGCGGTTGTCCACGTTGAGGAGATCCTGCGCGGTGAAGGTCGGCGCGTACTGCTTTGCCATAAACTCCGCGTCCTCGCTACCCACACGAAACGCGGCCTGGGACCCTACGTTGCCGAACACCGCCTTTTTGATCTCATCCTTCAACTGGCCGATGAACTGGTGCGCCATCACCATGTCCAATCGGTATTTCCGGGCCTCGGAGAGGATGGTGGCAATAGAGTCGGTCGTCACGTTTTGAAACTCGTCAATGTAGAGATAAAAGTCGCGGCGCC
Source organism: Patescibacteria group bacterium (assembly GCA_038063095.1). Classification (GTDB taxonomy): domain Bacteria; phylum Patescibacteriota; class Minisyncoccia; order Sungbacterales; family HO2-52-23; genus WO2-54-10. The sequence continues at coordinate 2,569 of JBBTVQ010000020.1, read as the reverse complement.
GCTCCTCCGCCAGGTCGGTGCGGGACAGCGCCGCCAGCGAGAGCTTGCCCACGAGGATGAGGCCGATAAGGGATGAGTTCAACTCGCCGAGGCGCCCCTTGGAGAGGTTGACGAAGAGGAGCTTGCCGCTGTCCATGACCTCGCGGAGACCAAACGCGGATTTTGCCTGCAAAATGATGGGGCGCATGACGTCGTGGGAGATAAAGCCGTCAAACTTGGACGCGATATAGGGCACCATGTCTTTGAGCGACGCCTCGCCGCCGGCTTTCTCTGCGATCTGGGTCCAGAAGTTATTGACCACGACGTTTTTGGAACGGGCAAGCTTCATGTCGCGGAAGGGTTTTTCCGCGAGCACGCGCTCAATCTCATAGAGCGTGTTACCGGATGCCGGGTCTTCCATGACGAGGAGGGCCGCGTTGCGGAAATACTGCTCAAAGATGGGGCCGCCGGCGATAGACATGTTGAACAGTTTGTTGAAGATGCCGATGAGGTCGTCCACGACAAGCGACTTTTGCTCCGGAAACAGAGGATCGTATTCCAGCATATTGAGCCCCAGGGGGCGCTCAACGTCGCCCGGGTTGAAATACACCACGTCCTGCTGGCGGTGCCGGGGTACCAAGCCCAGGAGCCGCTCCACGGTGTCGCCGTGCGGGTCAATGAAGCACACGCCCTTTCCGTCCCGGATGTCCTGGACCGCCAGGTTTTGGATAAATGTGGTTTTGCCGGTGCCGGTCTGCCCGATGACGTACAAATGCCGCCGCCGGTCCTCGTCCAACATTCGGATCTCTTTTGTCTCTCCGCGGAACACGTTGTAGCCCAAGAGCAGACCATCGCTCGGCAGATTGACGGGCGGCGGCGCTTCCCGCGCTTTTACCTTTCGCACGTGGGGCGTGGCGAGCGTGGCGCTCGGAAAATGGAAGAGGGACGTCAACTCTTCGCTCCCCAAGACCATCAGGGTGCCCGCGTCAAAGAGGCGGAACGAAAAATTAAAAATGAGGTCCTTGAGCGTGGTACCCTTCGCTGGACGCGCGAAGAAACTGTTGGCGTTAGGGTCTGTGAACTGCGCCATGGCGAGCTCCAACCCCTGTAAAATCGCCTCGGCCCGGGGCCTGGTCGCCGCAGAGGCCACGAGCCGGACATTGGTTTCAAAAAGCGCCTTGGACGCTTTGTTTTCCAGTTGACGCACGATTTCTTCTTCCAGGGGCGTGAGGCGCTTTGGCGGTAGCGCGGCCTGCCCAACCCCAGCCCCTTGGGGCTGGGGTTGGGCAGTGCCCGTGCCGCCAATAATCCCGGTGATCGTATCCACTGTTTTTTCCAATCCCTCTTTTGGCCGCTTGCCTTCAAACAAGAGCTTGGCGTGCTCTCTCAACTTCATCTGCCACTTGAGGCGCGCCGGACGCGCCACGATCTGAAGCGCGGCACCCTCCCCCGCTGCCGCCAGTTTCGTGAAGACGTTAGTGAGCTCCCGCATGGGGTCGGTTTCCAATTTTTGATACGTGCGGATGGGATAGAAGCGATTCCGCGCAAGGGTCACTGCGGCTCCGGCAGCCGCACCTTGCGGATTGAAGATGTTATAATCCTTTGCCCGCTCCACCGCGGCATCCGGAAAAATCCCCTGCACCGCTTTCTCCACCGCCGCTGACAGGCGGCGCGGCACTGCCAAATAAAAAATCATCTCCTCGCCAATATGCGGAACGGTCAATTCCAGTGCAAATACCGGCTTGCCGTAGAAAAAACTCCGTATCCCGGAGTCACGGATCTCGTGGAGATTGGCGTAGAGCTGCTCCATCAAGGCAATGCGCTCGCGCGTCTGTGCCTGAGACGGCTCTGCGTTGCCTTCTTGCGGCACCAGCGGAAGCCGGACAGCCAGCAGGACGAGATTGAGCGAGCGCGAAATGATACCGCGCCGGCGCAGCATCACGCGCAGGAAAAAAACGCCGGCTATGCCCGCGAGAAGAATGAGAAATCCGAAATAGAGATAGACAGTCGCGTATGCGTCCATAACACAAGAGCGTAATCCGCAGCGCACAATCCGTAGCGCGTAACGCATAACTCGTAGCGCATAGCGCGACATCCTCTGGTTATGCGTTATGGGTTACGCGTTATGGGTTTCGTTTTACCATGCGTCTATTTTGCGTAATGCCAAGAGCTTATCATAGTACTCGTCCACGAGCCGGTCATGCAAGGCGTCCAAGAGATACGGACTTTCGCGATATGCCGTGTCAACGGCATCGGCGATGGTGCCGGAGAGGGCTTGTGCCACCAAGTTCTGCACCGCGTCATCGTGCGCCGCACTCGGGCTCGCCCCGGACGGCGCCACTGGCGCCGCATGAGAAACCGGAGGTACGCGGGCAGGAACAACGGACTCAATATGTTCCCGCACCACCTCGCGGATTACTTCTTTTTCAGGCGGTACCGTACTGCCCCGCTCCGCCAACTCGCGCTTTTTCTCTTCCAGCCGCCGCTCCAGCGTCCGGATCTCCTCCTCCGCGGAAACGCGCCCCGCGGGACTCCCCTCTGATAGTCGTTCTTCCGCCATATCCGTCCATCATAGTGGAAAACCTGCGAC
>JBBTVQ010000019.1:0-4505 GCA_038063095.1 Patescibacteria group bacterium | reverse complement strand
CGTCGGAGAGAGTCGGTATAAGTGTCAACTCTTGGCCGTCCGATAGTTCGAGGACCAAGGAACAACGATCTATCGATTCTGAAAACTCCCGCAATGCCTTGAGAATTGATCTATGGCCTTCGCCTTCGTATATTGCTCGGGGCGTCGGAAGTGTTGTGTTGTCCTTAGTCGGAGAACCGGCATTGACGCACTCGTAAAGAACAGCACGGACAACTTTCATAAAGATTTCTCCTCTCCCTTTGTCAGAGCGCCGCCAAATAATTTCAGAAATGTACTGATGAGAGAATACCTTTGCATACGGAAAAATGCAAGCAGGTCTGTAAAGAATAATAGAGGAACTACAAAGACAGTAGACGAGGTAGGAGGTCTTGCCCCGTCATCTCCGCCGGTTTTTCAATGCCGAGGAGGGCCAATATTGTCGGCGCAACGTCCGTGAGGATGCCGTTGACCTCGGACTTGGCGCGCCGGATTTCCTCCGGCGCGCGCGGATGCTGGCGCCGGTACTGCTCCCCGATCAGCATCATCGGCACCGGATTGATGGAGTGCTCGGTGAGCTTTTCTCCGGAGACCGCGCTGCGCTTCAGTTCAATGTTTCCGTGGTCCGCGGTGATCACCATGACCCCGCCCGCGGCCAAAACCGCTTCCGAGAGCGTACCCAGCGCCGCGTCCAGCGCCTGCACTGCCCGTACCGCCGCGGAAAAATTGCCCGAGTGCCCGACCATGTCCGCGTTGGCGAAGTTGGCGATGACTACGTCATACGTGCCCATATGTTCAATGATTTTTGCCGTGATTTCCGCGGCGCGCATCTCGGGCGCCTCGTCAAAATGCGCCACGGGCGCCGAGGCCACCAGCATTCGATCCTCCAGAGGCAACGGCCGCTCGTCTCCGCCGTTGAAAAAATAGGTGACATGCGCGTACTTTTCGGTCTCGGCAATCCGCAACTGCCGCAGTCCCGCATCCGACAACACTTTTCCCAACGGACGCTGAATATCCGCCGCGGGAAAGAGCGGCATGGCGCCCGCGAGGTTTTTTTCATATTCCGTCATGGTCGCCACAAAAAGATCCGGCACTTTTTTTCGCGGGAACCCGCGGAAGTCGTCGTCCGCGAATGCGTGCACCAGCTCGCGCATGGAATCCTCGCGAAAATTCAAGAAAATGACTGCGTCATGTTCTTGAATGGTCGGAGGTCGGTGGTCGGTGGTCGGTGGCTGATTACCTCCACCCTCCAATACAATGGCTGGTTCAATAAATCCATCATCACTGCCCCGCGCGTATGACGCGCGCAGGTACTCAGGGACTGACGCGATGCGCTCGCCCGTGCCTTCGGTCATGAGCGCGTATGCTTTTTGAACGCGGTCCCATTTCTCGTCCCGATCCATCGCATAGAAACGGCCAGAGACGCTCGCATAGCGGGCGCCCGGATGGAGTGCTGCAAGGCGCCCGGCCAATCCTTTTAGAAAATCCGCGCCCTGGCGCGGGGGCGCGTCCTTGCCGTCGGTAAAAACATGAATCAATACTTCACCGATGCCGGCGCGGCCGGCCCACTCCACGAGCGCCTCCAGATGATCGGCGTAACTATGCACGGAGCCGGAAGAAACAAGCCCCGCAACATGGAGCCGGGACCCATTTTTTTTGACGTGCTCCGCCACGGCTGAAAGCGCCGGATTGTCAAAAAACGAGCCGTCGCGGATGGCGTGAATGATACGCGGCAAGTGATGGTGGAGCACCCGGCCGGCACCCATGGTCAAGTGCCCCACTTCCGAGTTGCCCGCTTCTCCCCAGGGCAAACCCACGGCAACGCCGGAGGCCTGCAATGTCGTGTACGGAAAATCGCGCTCAAATCCCTCCATCGCGGGCTTTTGCGCCGCGGCAACCGGATTGCCGATCGTCTCCAGAGACACCCCGAATCCGTCCAAGATCACCAGCAAAAATGGTTTGGGACGCGCCATAGTGCATCCATCCTATCACGCGCCCGCACCCAAAAAAACTTGACATCTACTAATGTATACTGCATCATCATGGAAGTTCTTCTGATGCGCCGCATCAAGCGAAAGGGGACGGTATGGCTGATTTTTTGAGGGGTGAGCGGGGCGGTGGTTATTACCGGCGATTGCTTACCGAGGCGGGGAATCCTTGTGGAGGACCGCAGGACATCGTGGCGGGCGCGGTATTGCGATATTTAATGAGAAAGACGACGCCAGGCGATGTCTTGGATCTCGGCGCCGGATTTGGCAGGCACGCCTTCTTATTCGCAATATCCGGCGTCCCGGTCCATTGCGTTGACCTCGATCCCGAGCGCGTGGAAAAACTCAATGCGATTGCGGCGCGCGAGCGCCTGCCGCTACGCGCGGAAGTGCGCGACATAGAAGAAGGGATCAGCGGATCGTACGCGGTTATCGTCTGCTCGTTCGTGCATCATTATCTGTCCGCGGGTCGCGGGATAGATTTGATCCGCGAGATGCAGGCGCATACGCTGACTGGAGGGCTCAATGCTGTTGCGGCGGTGACCCGCGACGGAGATTTTTTCCAAGAGACGGAACATTGTGATGCGCCCAAGGGATTGTGTTATTTTTCGCGCGGCGAGTTGCGGACATACTATCGGGACTGGGAAATCCTTGACTCGTCAGAATATGCGGGAGCGATGGCACAGCGGAAGTCGAACGGAGAACATTATGTCAATGTGAGCGCGTATGTGCTGGCGCAGAAGCCGTAGATCTGACCAAGCACCAGCTCATCAGCGAGCGCGTGCGGGGCTATCTGGCGTAAGATAGCCCAAAACGCATAACTGTCCATCCGCCGTCCCGGCTCATCGGGACGGCATTTTTTATATTCCTATGTTTGAAGTCCGACTTCAAACACTTCACGAATAATGCCCCATAGCGGCATCCCAAACTAAGTTTTTCATCGCCAAAACTTGGTTTGGGATGCCGCCCTATTCCCCAAACCAATCCCCGCGTACGCGGGGATTGGTTTGGGGAGCCGTTGAAGGAGATTGACACCACGCACCCTTTCCTGCTACGATGGAAGTGTCTTGTGAAATAACTATATGCAATAGCGTGAACAGAGCGTCATGGACCATCCCAGAATGCGTTGCCCGGTGCTACCGTTGACGGTTTCTCTCGGCAGGTCATCTCCATTCGCGAAATCACATCTCTCTTCCCTCACGATGTAGGGCAGTTTGCCTATTTCCGGGTGAAACCCCATCGCATCCTCGGATGGTCGTCGTGTTCTGTTCTTGAACATCTATGACCACACCATTTATCATTGCGAGCGTGGCGCTCTTTTTTGCCGCGGGCGTGGGCTTCGGCTATGTGATCCGCCGGCTTGTGGCCCAGAGCCGTATGTCCTCCATAGAGGCGCGGCTCAAGAAGATGGCCGAAGACGCCCGCCGCGAGGCAAAAGAGACCCTGATTGAAGCCAAAGAGCAAGCGGCGAAGACGCGCGAAGAGGCGAAAAACGAAGAACGCGAGCGGCTCAAGGAAATCCGGCGGATGGAGGAGCGGCTCTTGGAGCGCGAAACGAGCGCAGACCGCCGGGTGGAAGAGATCCAGCGCAAGGAGAAGGACACCGAGGCGCGCATTGAAAAAGTCCGCGCCGTCAAACAAGAATGGGAGGTACTACGCGCGGAAGCGGACAAGGAATTGGAGCGCGTGTCCGGACTCTCCAAAGAGGATGCGGGCCGCGAGCTCATGGCGCGCGTGGAAAAAGAACAAAGCGAGGATTTGACGGCGCGCTTGAAAAAACTCGAGATCGCCGGCGCCGAGGAGTTGGAGCGGAGGGCACGGGCCATCCTCGCCACCATCATCCAGCGTCTCGCCACCGCCACCACGTCGGAGGTAACCACGACCACGGTTGCCATCCCCTCGGAAGACCTGAAAGGTAAGATCATCGGCCGCGAGGGAAGAAATATCAAGTCGCTGGAGCGGGCCGCCGGCGTGGAGATCATCGTGGACGATACGCCCGGAGCCATCGTGATCTCGGCGTTTGATCCGGTGCGCCGCCAAATCGCCAAGACCGCTCTGGAGATTCTCCTCCACGACGGCAGGATACAGCCAGCGCGGATAGAGGAGGCCGTGGACAAGGCGCGCAATGAAATAGAAAAACAGATCAAGGAAGCCGGAGAGCAGGCCGCCCACGAGGTCGGCATTTTTGACTTTGACCCTCGGCTCCTCTCCCTCGTGGGACGGCTCAAGTTCCGCACGAGCTACGGCCAAAACGTGCTCCAGCACTCCATTGAGATGGCGCACCTGGCGGGCATGCTCGCCGAGGAGTTGGGCGCGGATGTGGCCGTCGCCAAGAAAGGAGCGCTGGTCCACGACATCGGCAAAGCCGTAGACCACGAGGTCGCGGGCACGCACGTGGAGATCGGCCGGCGGATCCTGCAAAAGTTCGGCGTGGATACGCGCGTCATCAAGGCCATGCAGTCGCACCACGAGGAGTATCCCTACGAGACGATTGAGTCGCAGATCGTGCAGACAGTGGACGCGATTTCGGCGTGGCCCCCC
>JBBTVQ010000018.1:0-12185 GCA_038063095.1 Patescibacteria group bacterium | reverse complement strand
TTTTTCCGCGCGCGCGCGCTGCGCGCGCGCGGAATCTCCGCCTGTTGCGCGATGCGGCAATAGCGGCCTTCATGGGTCGTTACGTCATCACCGAACTCATTCGCTTTTCATATAGTCGCCCGCGTCCGTTTGAGGTCCTCGCGGACGCGCGTCAGATCATTGAACACGCGACTGGCGGTTCATTTCCTTCGGGCCACGCCGCACTCTCCTTTGCCGTCGCAACCGCAGTCGCATTTTATTATCCAAAAACCAGTATCTTCTTTTTTCTCGCGGCCTTCAGCATCGGCGTCAGTCGGGTTGCCGCAGGCATCCACTGGCCGAGCGACATCCTCGCCGGGGCGATCGTTGGAATCGCGACCGCGTGGATCATCCGCCATCTCCTCTTATCTGTATCTGTTTGAAGTCCGACTTCAAACACGATTGTTTGAAGTCGGACTTCTTTTCTTCTTTTCTCGTTCTCGTTCAACTCACAAATCGCATATTTCCCCTATTATGCGCTCGATTTTTCTATTCTCCACCGCCGCCTTGCTGCCACGGGACCGAGGAAAAGAGGGGATAGTATAAGTCCTCTTTTTCTTCTATTTCAAACGATGACGACGGTTTTTCCGGCGCGTAGGGCGTATCGGTAAAATGCACGAAGGGAATGTCGGTGATGACGGCAAGCGGCGTGGTCTCGCGGCCCTCGCCCATGGCAAGCACTGCGGCGGCCGCGAGTCCGTCGGCGATGTCCGCCACCTGTATGACAAATTTCCTGCCGAAGATGTCCTTTTCTCCGCGGTAGTCGCGGATCGGAGTAAATCCGCAGTAGGCGAGCGAGATCCCCAGAGTCCCGCGCCGCAGAGGGATGGTGTGCGAGTCGGTGATGATAACGCCGAGATTTTTAATATGGTACGCCTCACGCATCCATCGCCATATCTTCTGCGCCGTACCCATAGGATCATGCGGCCAGAGAATGTAGTAGTTGTTGGCGTTTGACTCGTCAATGCCGGCGCTGGGGATGAAGAGATTGTACTTCACCGTATGCATGACCCAGCGATTGGGCACAAACTCGCGCGGCAGGTATTTGTCCGCCTCTTTTTTTATGAGTTCATCCTTGTCGGGACACTCCGATTTTGGCACGCACCGTCCCTGCCAAATACTCACGACTTTGGAAGTGACGGCTAAAATCGAGCGTTCCTCAATCTTCGGCAAGGCGTCTTGAATCGCCGCAAGCAGATCATCCTTTGGTGGTACCAGCACCCGGGTTTTGACGGGAGTGATGATCATGCTTGGAGCGACCGAAAATATTCTTCGCGAGAGATGCCTGCTATAGTCAGATTATTTTTGATGATGAATACAGGGATGCTGCGGTACATCGGTATAACGATCGGGCGCGCAATTCCTTTGCGCACATAAATCAAATGATCGCCTTCTTGGCGATCGCATACAAAACCGTTTTGTTCAAATACGCGCGCGAGTTTTTTATAATGTACGGGGACGATACGCGGCATAGCCGTTCGTTACGCTGTTACAGAAAAGCGATCCATGGCCACCAATTGCTGATCTTGCCATTTGTTTCTGCGCAAGGAATACCCCGCATCTTCCAGGATGTTTTGGAGCGTTCCCATTTTGTGCGCGGATTTCAAAAAGCCGCGTACCGCGTCATTGAGGTTTTTTCGGGCTTGTTCCAATGTGTCGCCGCAGCTGGAAACGTTCAGCTCAGGGTTATGAGCGATAAACGTCCGGCCTTCACGAAAGACCTGCACGGTAAAGGTGATATTGGGGAATGCGAATCGGTTCATACCATTTCTATACCTGTTGTATGATTGCATGGTAGCGGGATACTTGGAAAGCGTCAAGTCGAATCCGCGGCAGCGCCTCCTGAACGGCGGAAAACAGATCGTCTTGCGGCATGTCCTGCGGCGGTACCAGCACCCGGGTTTTGACGGGAGTGATGATCATAGGCGATGGTATGCCCGTATCATCGCTGCCGCTTTTTTTGCCGAGATGCGCGTGTTGTCAATAATGTAGCTTTTGCCGGATGGTATGGTGGCGTCCAGAATATACTTTTTCCTGGTTAGAAGAAGGTTTTTGACCTTGCGCAATTTCTGAAATGCCTTTCGTGTAGGATGCCGGATGCGTCTGCGCAATTCTTTTTCGTCGCAAATCAATTTCGCGAAAAGTATTTCTCCGCGGTGCCTTCGCACGATACCCACGACTTTTTTTACAAAGGCGACATCTCGATTTTCTTCGGAAATTTTCACTCCGTACACGAAGGTAAAAATCATACCCTTGATGTTGTACTTTGCCGCCGCTTCAATGAGATCAAGTCGTAGTTTATCCGCAAGATCAAAGCACTCTTTGGTGCCGAACGGAAACAACGAAAAAACCAAATCAGCCGTCAGGTGATTATGAAATAATTTATAGCCCGTTATCTTGGCGAGTTCTTTAGCGACCGTCAGTTTTCCGACGCCGGGCTGTCCGTAGATAAAGACAAGTTTCATCGAATAAGTTTATTGTTCCTCACTCTCATCAGCAGACGTTCTGCGAGCTGGCGTTTTCTTTTGAGAGCCGGAAGATTCTTTTTATAATAGAGCCAAGGAAAAAGTTTCAGCGACTCGTATTTAGCGATTTTTATCTGCCACATATCTGCGCGACTATCTTTTCCTGGTCTGTGAATAATAACTCCTTTGACGGGCGAATTTCTAACGAGCGTGGCATGCAGCCATGCAATATGCTTTTTACTTGCTGAAATGAATGATGTGTAGATACGGGTATTGATATATCGCTTGCCTTTGTAGATGTTGTACGTATCTCGATACGTAAATATGCTTCCGTCTCCATCTAAATGTCCTCGCAGGAAATCTCGAAAGAATGTATCGGGTAGATTAATTGCGGCTATGGTATATGTCTTTGCCGGCTTTATGCCTATTGAAGTGAGCCAGTTATAAAGCTGTACGTTGCTTAGCTGTACTCTATAACATGGTTTCTTGGAATAACCGTCTCCATGCGATACTCCAATTTTGTTGTTCTTGATCTGCAGACAACAAATAAATGTCTTGAGGAGGTCGCGATCCGATGATCGCATGTTAATATGCCGGCCGTCTTTGGAGAGGTTGCCGTCGGTGACCAAAAGCCCCACCACATATGCTAATTCAGGCGTCCATGTAAACTCTTTGAAGGGGAGTTTAATTCTTGGCATAAAGAGGTGCCGGGAGAGGGAGTCCAACCCTCACGGGCTTTCGCCCACATGATTTTGAGTCATGCGTGTCTAGCAGTTCCACCACCCCGGCTTGGTGTGATTATATCAGAAAATCAATGAAACTTCAATTGAATATGTGGGTGTTTTGCTTTACAATTGGAGAACTATGGCGCTCGTGATTACCTTTTGCAATCAAAAAGGGGGAGTTGGGAAGAGCACGTCCGCGCAAGCGCTGGGGTCCTTTTTGGCTGCCCTGGGCAAGCGGGTGCTGGTGGCGGACTTGGACCCGCAGGCAAATACCACATCCGGAATGGGGTTGAATCCGCGGCGGATGGAAAAGAGCGTGTATGAGGCGCTTATCGGTACCGCGCCAATTGAAACGGTGATCGTGCAGTCCGCGTTCCCCCGGGTTGATGTCCTGCCCGCGTCCGCGGCGCTCGCGGGTGCCGCGGTGGAACTCGTTGACATGCCGGGGCGGGAGTATAAACTGAAAGAGATCCTGGAGCCGGTGCGCCGCGCGTATGACTTTATCATCATTGACTCTCCGCCGAGCATGGGGCTCTTGACGCTCAACGCTCTCGTGGCAGGCCAGAAGACCATCATTCCGGTGCAGTGCGAATACTATGCGCTGGAGGGGCTGGCGGATCTCCTCCGCACCATCCAGCTCGTCAATGCGAATCTGAAAGCGAAAGTCGGCGTCATGGGGGCGCTGCTTACTATGTATGATCGTACGTCGCGCCTCCACCGCGCCGTGGCGCGCGAGATTCGGCGCAAGTTTCCCGGCTATGTGTTCAATGCGGTGATTCCGAGAAACGTGGCGCTTGCGGAAGCGCCGTCACACGGCAAGACGATTTTGCAGTATGCGCCATACTCGCACGGCGCCAAAGCGTATCGGCAGCTGGCGGAGGAAGTTCTGAAAATGGAGGGCATTCGTAGTTAGAAATGCCCAATGTCTAAGCTCCAATGACCAATGAAATCCCAAACCCCAATGTCCAAAACCATTTTGGGCATTGAGTCATTGACCCATTCATTGGATATTGGGATTTGGACATTGGACATTTTTCTTTTATGGCTGACTCATTAGGCAGAGGGCTGGAATCGTTGATTCCGGACAAACAACGCGAGCGGACGGCGCCGCCGGGGGGGGCGCCGTCAGGTGCGCCCGTAGCAGGCGGCGCACCGGTCGTCTCGCGCGGCCAGCGGGACCCTTTTACGCCCAAGCGCGACGACTCGGTGTTTGGGATTGACGTAGACGCGATAGACCCCAATCCATACCAGCCGCGCCGGGATTTTGACGCGGCGGCGCTCAAAGAACTGGCCGATTCCATCCGCGAGCATGGGATATTGCAGCCCATTTTAGTGACGAAGCGCGAGATAGAGACGTCCACTGGCCTGGCAGTCCGGTACCAACTCATCGCCGGGGAACGGAGGTGGCGCGCGGCGCGGATGGCGGGCCTCTCGCAGATTCCGGCGATGATCCGGCGCGGCGTGCCGGACGACCGGATCCGTTTGGAATTAGCACTCATTGAAAACGTCCAACGCGAGGATCTCAATCCAATTGAGCGGGCCAAGGCATTCAAGCAGTTGATTGACGAGTTCAAGATGGTACAGCGGGAAATCTCCATGCGCGTCGGGAAATCGCGCGAGGCGATCACGAACACGCTCCGCCTTTTGACATTGCCCCCGGACATCCAAGAGGGGCTCATGCGTCAGAAAATCAGCGAGGGACAGGCGCGAGCGATCCTCATGGCGAGCGACGATCCGGCAGCGCAGCGGCAGTTCTACGGCGAGCTCACCGAGCACCGGATGACGGTGCGGGAGGCCGAGAGCCGCGCGCGCCAGATCTCTGGTAAAACGCTGGTGCCGCGCACCCGGCCCTCGCGGATCGCGGATCCGCAATTCCGGATGTGGGAGTCGCGGCTGGAGGAGGCGCTTGGCACCAAGGTAAAACTGGAAAAGTTGGGCGACCGGGGAAAAATCGTGGTGGAGTTTTATTCCGAGGAGGAACTGCGCGGCATCCTGCGAAAACTCGTGCATGAATTGTGATATGCGCAAAGGTCGGTGATTACAATTTTTTGTTGACCCGCGCTTTATGGATAAGAAACATTTCAAATGTCTGCTTTGGAAGGGGCTCTGGGGTTTGGGTGTCGCGTCTTTAGTGCTGGCTTGGGTTGCGACAAAAAGCGGCTTCGCTTTTGGTCTTGATGCGCAACACTGGTTTTGGGATGCGCTCATATTTGTCGCGCTTTCCATTCCGATCAAATTGGACTGCCACTCCTGCGATGTCTGCCAGATAGGGCAAAGCGCTTGACTCGTGAATAGTTAGGTGCTTTGATAAATAGAGAACAAAGGATAGCGCAAGCTGTCTTTCTTTGAAATCACACCAAGAAACGGAGGCGCCGGATGATTAGCAGATTGATTGAGTTCATTCTCCCGCGTATCATCGGAATTATGGTGCACAAACGCGAAACACTTAGCGAGAAAGAGCAAGTCGCACAAGGCGCGTTCATAGCGAAGATTGATATCAAGAAGCGCAAGACCGAGCAGCCGGTCATCGTTGCTATCGTTGGTCTCGTAGGTTCCGGCAAGAGCTCGGTGGCGAAGGGACTTGCCGAGCGCATCGGCGCCTCCATCGTCGAGGGCGATGACATCCGCATAGAACTGCGCAGGCAGCACGAACGCTATGAGCGGGCTCGCGCCATCGCTGAAAATGTAGTGCTTGAAGTCGTAAAGCAAGGCGGCAACGCGATCCTTGACTCCGATTTTGTCGATGAGAAGAAGCGGGCGAGTTTGCGCGAGAAAGCGCGGAGAGCCGGCATTCGGCTCGTCTTCATCCGCACGCACTGCGACCTCGATGTCATGGTTGGGCGCGCCCTCGCCGCTCACTACCGCGATCGCGTGGACGACTTCTTCGGAGGCGCGTCCTCCAAATGGACGGGAAACGAGCAGTCAAAGGGAGCAGCGGTCAAGGTTCGTGAGATGTGGCGCCGCACTCCCCATCATTATCGCTGGGTCAGTCAGGTGGGCGGAAAGTGGGTGCTCAAAAAGCTCCCGTTCGCCGTTTTCGCCGAGATAGACACCACCGATTCCGATCAGTGGAAACGAACGGTGGAGCAGTGCGCCAAGAAACTCCTCGCGTCGTAAACGCAATCAAGGGCGATCACGGTGGAAATCGAGGTCGCCCTTTTTTATTGCGGTTTTGTCTTTGATACTATCGGTGATCTTCTGATGGTGTTTTCTCTTCTGGCTTTTTTCTCGGATCATCCCATGACGCCCAGTCGCATTTTGGGTAGCGGCTACAGCCGTAGAACATCTTGCCCTTGCGCGTGCGCCGCATGATGACGTCCCCCTCGGTGCATTTTGGACACGCCATGTCAATCTTCTGCGGCTCTTGTTTTTCTTGTCCAGCAAGGGGCTTGGTATTGCGGCACGCGGGGAATCCGGTGCAGGCAAGGAACTTGCCGAAGCGTCCCATCTTGATCACCATGGGTTTGCCGCATTTCTCGCAGACCTCTTCCGTTGCTTCATCCGCGTGGTGCTTTTGCACCTCCATATATTTTGCTTCCAAATTTTTGGCAAATGGCTCGTAGAATTCTCGGATCACGGGCTGCCACGCGGTCTCCCCGGACGCGATCGCGTCAAATTCCTCCTCCATCTTTGCCGTAAACTGCAGATCCACGACCTGGGGAAAGTGCGCGACAAGGAGATCGTTTACCACAAATCCTATCTCCGTTGGCTTGAGCGAGCGGCGGTCGTGGCGCTCCACGTATTTGCGGTCTTGGATCGTGGAGATGATAGGGGCATACGTGGAGGGTCTCCCGATGCCGTTTGCCTCCAGGGTCTTGACGAGTGAGGCCTCGGTGTAGCGGGGCGGCGGCTCGGTGAAGTGTTGTGCCGGCGTGAGTTCTCTGAGGTCCAACGGTTCTTTCGGCGCCAGATCCGGGAGCGTGGCCTCGGTAAATTTTATCGGGTACACTTTCAGAAATCCGTCAAAGCGCATGGTTTGCCCGGTGGCGCGGAATACGTAGGTTGGTGGTTGGTGGTTGGAGGTCGGAGGTACGGCTTGAATGTCAACACTGGTTGCGTCAAAAATGGCCTGCGGCATCTGGGTGGCCAAGAACCGCTGCCAGATGAGTTGATAGAGTCGGAATTGCCGCGCGTCAAGATACGACTTCACGGACGCAGGGGTGCGCGCAGGATCCGTGGGGCGGATCGCCTCGTGCGCTTCCTGAGCTCCTTTTGATTTTGTCTTGAACCGGCGAGGAGCGGGGAGAGCGTACGGGTCGCCGAATTCTTTTTTGATGAATATGCGGGCATCCGCGAGCGCGCCTTCGGCGAGGTTGACCGAGTCCGTACGCATGTAGGTGATGAGTCCGACCGGGCCCTGCGGCCCCAGCCCAACGCCTTCGTAGAGTTGCTGGGCCACGCGCATGGTCTGTCGCGCGGAAAATCCGAGGCGGCGGAACGCGTCTTGCTGGAGCGTGGAGGTGGTGAAGGGTGGGAGCGGATTTTTTGTCACCGCGCGTTTTTCTACGGCGTTCACCTGCCATACGGCTTTGTCCATGTCCTTTACGATTTTCTCCGCATCCTCGCTACTGCCGATGTCAAATTTTTCCAGGGACTTTCCGTCAATTTTTATGAGCGTCGCGTCAAAGGCATCTTCCGCTCCGCGCTCTGTTACTTTTTCATTTTTACTTTTTCGTTTGAGGAGCGTGGCGACGATGGTCCAGTACTCTTTAGGCACGAACGCTTGAATCTCGCGCTCGCGCTCCACGATGAGCCGCACCGCGACCGACTGCACGCGCCCGGCCGAGAGTCCGCGGTAGATTTTTTTCCAGAGAAACGGCGAGAGCGTATAGCCCACGAGTCGGTCCAGGATCCGCCGCGCCTGCTGGGCGTCCACGAGCTGCATATCCACGGCGCGGGGGTGCGCCAGCGCCTCGGTGATCGCGCGCTCCGTGATCTCGTGGAATACAATCCGTTCTATCTTTTTATCTTTTATCCTTGGTCCTTTATCCTCGTGCAGGCCCAAGGCCTGCACGAGGTGCCACGCGATCGCCTCTCCCTCGCGGTCTTCGTCGGTGGCGAGAATCACGGTATCCGCTTTAGCCGAGAGGGTTTTCAGTTTTTTGACGTTGGCGCGGGCTTTGAGCGGGATGGTGTAGTGGGGTGCGAAATTGTTTTCCACATCCACGCCGAGCTTTGACGAGGGCAGGTCGCGGATGTGGCCATAGCTGGATTCCACGATAAAGTCGCTCCCGAGAAAACGAGAGATGGTTCTGCCCTTGCTGGGGCTCTCCACAATGACGAGCGTTTTGGGCGTTTTTGCCATCGTTATACTTTTTGAAACGTGTCGGCGCCGAGGCCCCGCACGAGTTTTTTCAGCTCCAGCAGGGAGAGTGTGGTCATAATGGTGGAAACCGGGAGCCGCGTCTCTGTTTTGATCTCGTCAATGCCGCGGGGATGCTCCAGGAGATCAAGGATAAGGCGCTCCTCCGCGCCGAGGGATGCGGTCGCGGTGTCGCGCGCCGCGGCCTCATAGTCAATGCCGAGTTCCTCCAGGATGTCTTCCGGCCGGGCTACGGCTTTGGCGCCTTGCTGGATGAGGCGGTTCGGGCCGGCGGATGTGGGCGAAAACATAGAGCCCGGCACCGCGAACACGTCGCGGTTTTCTTCCAGGGCGGAGCGGGCGGTGATGAGCGCCCCGGATTTCTCGCGCGCTTCCACCACCAGGGCGCCGTGTGCCAGTCCGGCAATGATGCGGTTGCGCATGGGGAAGTGTTCTTTGACAGCCGGTGTGCCCGGCGCGTATTCCGATATGACGGCGCCGTGGGACACCGCGATCCGGTCTGCCAAGCCGCGATTTTCCGGCGGGAAGAGCGATGCGGGATCAATGCCGGATCCGAGTACGGCGATGGTTGTGCCGTTGTGTTCAAGCGCGCTCCGGTGCGCTTGGGCGTCTATGCCCGTCGCCAATCCGCTTATAATCGCAACGCGCGCCGCGGTCAATCCCGCGACGATTGCCGCCGTGGCTTCCCTGCCATACGCCGTGGGCCTCCGAGTGCCCACGACGGCAATGCCGTGGTCGGGAGCCAGCGCTTCTTTGCTACCTTTTCCGTACAGAATCGCGGGCGGGGAGTGGATGTGGGCAAGGAGCCGGGGATATGCGGGGTCATCGTCCGTCATGATCCAGAGGCCGGCGCGCGTGACATCCCGCATCGCGCGCTCAGGATCCACGGAATGTTTTCTCTGCTCCAATGCTCCGCGCGCCTGGGGATCCAGCGGCACTGCGGCGTACGCGGAGGTCTCCCGTCGCCACGCGGCTTCGTACGAGCCGAAATGATTTTTCAACGCGCGTATGGTGACCGCTCCCACTCCCGGAATCGCGTTGAACGCGTTGAGAAAAAGAATTTCCTGCTCGCGCATTACTCTCACCGTATGCGAACTGCGCGTTTTTGGCAATGAAGAGCAGGAGACGGACGAGTGCTTTTGTTTGCCACTCCTGTCCTCGGAGGTGTATAATTTTAGGTAGATCCTTTCCAATGCAGACCACCGATCACATGAGGCGAAAAACGTATGAAGATGCGTAATGTGTTGCTGGTATATCCCGAGTTTGAGCCCTCGTTTTGGAGTTTCAAGTTCGCGCTCCGGTATATAGGGAAAAAATCATCCATGCCGCCGCTGGGACTGCTCACGATAGCGGGCATGTTTCCCGAGGGCTATCACCTGCGCCTCGCGGACATGAATGTGCGACCGCTCACGGATCGCGATATTGCGTGGGCGGATCTCGTGTGTACATCCACGATGATCGTACAGCGCCGGTCTCACGCAGAAGTGGCGGTGCGCTGTAAAAATGCCAACAAGCCCGTTGTCGCCGGAGGCCCGTATCCCACCTCGTATTGGGAGGAAATGGGTGACATTGATTACTTGCTTCTCGGCGAGGTGGAAGAAACATTTGTTCCGTTTCTCCGCGACCTTGAATCAGGTACGGCACGCCGAATCACGGCTCCCCCCGAGCGTCCGGCTATCACCCAGACGCCTATGCCCCGTTACGATCTCATACGTATGCGCGATTATGGCGCCATGCTTCTGCAATTCTCGCGCGGTTGTCCGTTTGACTGCGAATTCTGCGACATCACCAAGCTCTACGGACGGATCCCTCGTACGAAAAGCAACGAACAGATGCTTGCCGAGTTTCAGATGCTCTACGATCTCGGGCGTCACGGCGGTTTGTTTCTGGTGGACGATAACTTTATCGGAAATCGGCGGGACGCCTTGAGATTCTTAAAGGCACTTGCCGAGTGGCAACGGATACATCAGTATCCGTTTACGCTCTTTACCGAAGCGTCCATGAACCTCGTGGAGCACGAGGAGTTGATGGATGCGATGGTCGCTGCGGGATTCAAGGCCGTTTTCGTAGGCATTGAGACGCCTACGCCCGAAGCGCTCCTGATCACCAAGAAAAAACAAAACGTCGGCAAGACGGATCCGGAGTATCCGCTCCACGCGGTACAAATACTCCAGCATAAGGGTCTGGAAGTCATGGGGGGATTCATCCTCGGCCTTGACGGCGATGGACCCGACGCCTTTGACGCGCACATCCGGTTTATCCAGGCCGCCGCGATCCCGATCGCCATGGAGGGTATGCTGACGGCGCTCAAGGGTACGGATTTGTACCATCGGCTCCAGCGTGAAGGCCGGCTGTTGGGTGACACGACGGGTCAGAATGTCACGACCCAGCTCAATTTTATTCCGCAGATGCCCGCGCAAGCGCTCGTTGACGGCTACAAACGAGTGCTGGATACGATCTACGACCGTGGGTTGAAAAAGTATTTCCAGCGCTGCTGGGATATGAATGAGTCAATTGATCGGAGCGCGCATCCCGTGAGCGCGCAAACCCCGCTGATGGCCGATCAGACGATCCGTTTCTGCATCTATACGCTGGGGCAGTTGCTCTCTGTCGAGGGTCCGGCGTATCTGCGATTTCTCCTGCGCGTGCTCCGCAAGAAGCCGACGCTTCTCCGCGAAGCGTTGGCATTCGGCGCAAAAGGACATCATCTGCGGAAAGTTACGGAATGTGTTCTTGCCGTTGATACGTTTAAGGAAGAACTCGCGGCAGAGCTCGCGGCGATCCAGGCGTATCTTTCCGAACAGATGCGGCAGAGCCATGATGCCATCAGAACGTATATGGCCGGCACTGCCCGCCGTGTCCGTTCGCGGTATATGGCACTGCACGAGGACTTTCGGCACAATGCCGCCGATGCCCTTGAAGCGTTCCTGACTTCTCTTGAGAGAATGACTGAACGTTATCATTCCGCATGACGAGCAGACATGTTATGCGGCGATTTCCATGAGGGACTCTTTGTCCCTCATTTTTAATTTCGTGACCGAGGCGCGGGTGTGCGTTGCCTTTTCATCGGTTCATCGTTGTCGTATGGTCTCCACCGCCTCGGCGAGCATTTGGCAATACAAATTGAGTCCGACTTTGTTGACGGCTCCGGATTGCTCCCGGCCGAGGATGTTGCCCGCGCCTCGGATTTCCAGATCGCGCAGTGCAATGTCGTACCCGGCGCCCAACTGCGCGTATTCTTTCAGCGCCTCCAGACGCTCTGCGCTCCGCTCAGTCAGCTGGTTCTGGCGATACAAAAAATAGGCGAATGCCTGTGTGGTCCCGCGGCCGATTCTCCCGCGGAGTTGATGCGCCTGTGCCAATCCCAGGCGCGTCGCGTCGTCCACGATGAGCGTATTGGCGGACGAGATGTCTAGTCCGTTTTCAATGATGGTGGTGGCGAGCAGGATGTCAATTTCCCTGTTTCTGAATTGATCCATCACGGTGATGAGTTCTTTTTCGGGCATCCGGCCGTGGATGACGCTGATGCGCGGATGTTTCTGCGCCTTCAACACATGCTTCCGATCGGAAGCATACTTCCAGTCGGAAGCATGTGTTTCGCGGAGTATTTTTTGCAGTTTTTCTTTTGCGTGTCCAATCGTCTCAATCCGGTTG
>JBBTVQ010000017.1:1365-8490 GCA_038063095.1 Patescibacteria group bacterium | reverse complement strand
ATGTGTAATTTTATGACGCGTTGTCCCCACTCTTCGGTGTCATTCCCGCCCCCGCTTTCGCGAGGGTACACTCCCGCGGGAATCCAGAAGGCCATTCTTGGCTCTCGCGTTTGTTTTTCTGGATACCCGCTCCCCACTTTCGTGAGGACAAGTTTCGCGGGTATGACATTCCCGATAAGAGAAGTGGGGACAACGCGATTATAAATTACATGTAATGCATAGCCCATAACGCGAAGTGCGAGAGATGTTGCGTTTTGCGCTATGCGCTACGCGTTATGCATTGCGGGCGTCACGTGAGCCGGATCGGCATCACAACATACGTGAATCCCGCATTGGATTTGTTCCTGAGCATTGCCGGGGATGACGCCTCGTTACAGCCGAAAAAAATCTCATCGTCCTCCAGCGCCTGGAGTCCATCCAGTACGTAGCGCCAATTGAAACTCATAGATACGTCTTTGCCGGTGTGCGCCGCGGGATGCCGGGTGTGGTACTCGCCCACGTCCGCGTTTGCCGCTTTGATGTCCATATGCTTTCCCCCGATCTGTAGGGTAACCTCTTGAAGCTTGGAGGCAAAGATACTGGCCGCCCTAATACCGCGGATCGCCTCGTCGCGCGAGAAATAGAGAGACGTGCTGAACTTCCCCGGAATGATCGCCTGATAGTCCGGGAATGCGCCCTCCACGAGCCGGGAGACGATCTCGCCCCCGCCGGCTTCCACCGCGACTTGATTGTCGCCCAATGCCAGCGAGACGGTACCCGTCTCTCCATCTAAGAGACGACTGAGTTCCTGTGCGGCGCGGTGCGGCAGAATAAAGGGCGGCGCCGCATCCGCCGCGGATGCGGCGAGTGGTACGGCCGCCTCGGCCAGACGAAATGTGTCCGTGGCGCAGAGGGTCACGGTATCCTTGCCGGCGCGGAAGAACACCCCAGACAATTCCGGTTTAAACTCCGACAGCGACACGGCTGGGAGCACCCGGGAAAGCCCGGCCGCGAGGCGCGCGGCATCCGCCGAGAACCCGGCGGTTTTTTTCACTTTCGGTATGAGCGGAAAATCATCAGCCGGAACCCCACGAATCCGCCCCTCGCGCGCGTCTGTGCGCAGCACGAGGTTCCCGCCGTGTCCCTCCGCCTCAATATCAGTATCCCCCAGCGACTGGAGCAGCGATGAAAATATCTTGGATGGCACCGCCGCGCGCCCCTCGCGGCTGACGCGTGCGGGCACGCGCAGTTGTGCGGCGTGCTCCAGGTTGGTGGCGGCGAGCGTGAGGCCCCGAGCGTCTGCCGTCAAGAGCACCGATCCGAGCACCGGAAGCGTATGTTGTTTGCCCGTGAATCGCTCGGCAATGACCGCGGCGCGTTCCAGATCATGTTTTGCGCACGAGAATTGCATAGCAACAGTAATAATCAATATATATTTATTTATTATTGTTATTAGGGGATGTCGGCGGTGTGGATTATTCTCCCGCCGAGTGTCGGGTATCCTCTTATGTACGCGCCCGCGCGCTCGGTTCGCGTACGCCGTGGGTATGGGGGAAAGCAGGAGAGACCTTGTGGAAAGGCGCGGGATACGCGGGTTATGTTAATAGTATTTTCTCCCGGAGCGCTTTCAGTTCCTCTTCCAATTCAGGGTTTATCAACAGGTCTTGCGCCACTTTTTCACAGGAGTGGATGACGGTCGTATGATCCCTGCCGCCGAATTTGTCTCCGATGGCCGGATACGAGGTTTTTAAATTTTCCCGCATGAGGTACATGGCGATTTGGCGCGGCCGCACCACGTCTTTTTTGCGCGAGTGATGGATGAGGTCTTTCTCCCCAATGTCATAGAAGTCGGAGACGGCTTTGAGGATTTTTTTGTGGGAAAGGAATTTTTTGGGGGCGGCCGCGTGGTTGGTGATGATTTTACGCGCTGCCTCCGCGTCAATGGGCGCCGCCGAGAGTTTGGACGCCATGATGAGCCGGTTCAAGGCGCCTTCCAACTCGCGGATGTTGTTTGTGACGTGCTCGGCGATGCAGCGGAGCACGTCGTCGGAGAGCGCCATCTCTTTGGTCGCCGCTTTGGTTTTGAGAATGGTGAGCCGCGTCTCAAAGTCCGGCAGCCCCACGTCGGCAATCATCCCTCCTTCAAACCGCGAGCGGAGGCGCGATTCCAAGGTGGCAATCGCCTGCGGCGGCCGGTCAGAGGAGATGACGATTTGGCGGTTGCGCTCATAGAGCGCGTTGAATGTATGGAAGAACTCCTCCTGCATTTTCTCGGTGCGCGCGATGAACTGGAGGTCGTCCATAATAAAAAGATCCACGGAGCGGTACTTCTCCTTAAGTGCCCCCATCTGTTGGTTGCGGAGCGCGTCCACGATCTCCCCCATGTATTTTTCCGACGGCACGTAGCGCACTTTGAGCGACGGATGGCGCGTCAAGACCTCGTTGCCGATTGCCTGGATGAGGTGCGTCTTCCCGAGGCCAACGCCGCCGTAGACGAACAACGGGTTATAGGTCGTGCCGAGGTTCTTGACCACGGACTGGGCCGCCGCGTGGGAGAGTTCATTGAACGATCCCACGATGAAGTTGGCAAAGGTATAGCGGGGGTTGAGGCACGTTTCGGGATTGACCGAGAGCTCGATGATGGACATTTCATCCGGCATGAAGGCCGCGGGAGTTGGCGGCCGTTTGCGGCGCAGGATCCTGGTTTTGAGGAAATCGGACGGGGCGGCTCGATCCGGCTTGCCGATGATATAGGCGATCTCCCGAATGTCGGCGCTGATCTCGCGGAGCGCATGGAGGATGGTCTTGTGGTGTTTTTGCGCCAGCCACTCGCGTACAAATCCGTTCGGCACGCACACCGTCGCGGTGCCGCCAGCGATCTCAGTGATACCGGTGCCCTGAAACCAGGTAAGGAAGTTCGGGCGGGAGAGGGCGGGTTCAATTTTCGCAAGCACCGCCTGCCACAGTTCATGCTTCTCCATACCCCTAAGCGCCCTTTAGACAATACGCGATAGTTATTATACACTATCCCTATCCACGCGCCATCGCTCCGAAATGTGGATAGTATGTTGATTACTTGGGTATATCTGGGGATATGTCGTTTACCTACCATCCGTCAAAAAAGAAAAGGAACCGAACCCACGGATTCCGCACGCGCATGTCCAGCCCAACGGGCCGCCGGGCGATCGCGCGCCGCCGCGCCAAAGGTCGGAAACGCCTCGCGGTATCGGCGTAGGCACCGGAGCGGTATGGAACGGCGGCATCGGCTGGGACGGGGAAAGGATTTGGATCTTCTGCTGCGGCGGGGGTCCCGGGTCTCGCACGCATTTTTTTCCGTTGCCTGGCGGCCGAGCTACCTCCCTATAAGCAGATTTGTCTTTATCGTACCCCGGAGCGTTGACAAACGCGCGGTGGTACGCAACCGCCTGCGCAGGCGGATCCGGGAGTATCTGCGCACGAGAGCGGCGCGCATCACGCCCCCGCGCGACATCGCGATTATATGCCGCGCAGAGGCCGCTCTGGCCGCGCGCGCTCACCTCTATGCAGCCCTTGAAGAACTACTTTCTCGTCTTGCTCGGTAGCGCCGCTGTGGCGGCGCGCTTCGGTGTCCTCTGCTACCGACACCTCCTCTCGCTGGAGCATGGGGTTATCGGGACGATTGTGCGGCCGCTGCTGCCGCTCGGATTTTTTTCCGGCTGCCGCTTTCTTCCTTCTTGCTCAGCGTACGCGGCGGAGGCCACCCGTCAATATGGACTTTTCAAAGGCGCCGTGTTGTCATTGAAGAGAGTTGCGCGCTGCCACCCGTGGCATGCGGGAGGATACGACCCCGTAGTATAAAATCCCAATACCCAAGACCCAATGACCAATCAAATCCTAAATCCCAATGCCTCAAACCGTTTTGGACATTGCGTCATTGAAGCATTCATTGGAATCTTGGGATTTGGACATTGGACATTCGTACCATTTGACATGTAAGCTTTGACCTTTTGGTTTTTATTATGAATCCTTTGATGTATCTCTATACCGAACTCCTGTGGCGTCCCTTGTTCAACGGGCTCGTCTTTTTTTATGCGGTCCTGCCCGGGCAGGACTTGGGAGTCGCCATCGTGGCGCTCACCGCCGTGATACGGCTCCTCCTCACACCCTTTCTCATTCACGGTCAGAAAGCGCAGCATCGCATGGCGGCGATCCAGCCGGCCTTGAAGGAGATTCAAACCAAGCACAAGAATGACAAAGAGGCCCAAGGCAAGGCCATGATGGCACTCTATACCACGCACCGCATCAATCCTCTTTCCGGCTGCCTCGTGCTCCTCATACAACTGCCCATCCTCATCGCCCTCCTGCAGGTATTCAGGAACGGGCTTGACCCGATGGCACTCCAATACCTCTATCCTTTTGTCAAAAACCCCGGACCCCTCAACCCGTACAGTTTTGGACTACTGGACCTTTCCCGTGGCAACCTCTATCTGGGTATTGCGGCAGCCATCACCCAGTTTCTCCAGACAAAACTTGCCGCACCCCCCGCAGCACCTCAGGCGGAGGCCGGGGACTTTGCCAAGGCGCTCCAGTGGCAGACCACCTATTTGTTCCCGCTCCTCATTCTTTTCTGGTCATACACCCTGCCCGCGGCCCTCACGCTCTACTGGACAACCCTCAATGCGCTTGGTATCGTGCAGGAGTTTATGTTGGGGAAGCGCCTTTCGTTGCCGTTATGGACACTAGGGAACAAATCAAAACACACGTAAAAGAGGTATTTGACCGGATGGGGTTCGGCGACGCCGTCATGGAAATCACGGCGTATCAGGGCCCCACCAACCGCGTGGCGGTGCGCATGCGCGGGGATGCCAGTATGCTCATCGGCGAGCGGGGCGCCAACCTGGCGGCTCTGGAGCACGTGTTGCGCAAGACGATCCAGAAAAAGTTCGGCGCGGAGCAGCGCTTCAGTTTGGACCTCAACGACTACCGCATGCGGCGCATGGAGGACGTGAAGCAGGACGTGAAAGCCGCGGCAAAAGAGGTGCGCACGCACCGGCGGCCGGTGCCGCTCAGGCCAATGTCGTCCTTTGAGCGCCGGATCGTGCACCTCCTCCTGGAAGAGTACCCGGACATCACCACCGAGTCCGAGGGACAAGACGAGGAGCGCCGGGTGGTGATAAAGCCCTACCCGTAGAAATTACAGAACACAAACTCCAAATTACAAACAAAGCACAAAGCACAAAACACCACACCATCATCGTTTGTGTTTTGTAATTTGTGCATTGGGTTTTGTTTGGAATTTGTCTGTTGTGTTTTGATGTTTCGCTATTGGAGCCGCAGGCTCCAAAGAGTTCCGTCCCGCCTGTTCACGAAGAACAGGCGTTTTTTGTCTTTGGTTGCGAGTATGTTTGCCATGTCAAAGTCGCCCTCGTCAAAGATCGGGGACACGGCGCCGGCGGTACTTTCAATCCGGACGATCCGGTCCGAGGGATTGAACTCTCCCCGGAGATATTCGTCCGGAAGCACCGTACCCCCGGGTATGGATTTGGGTACGGCGCAGAACAGAGACGCGCCGTCACTCCAGACGCACTTTTCAGCCATCGTTGCCAGCGGGATGGAAACGGACTCTTTTTTCTGACGGCTGTAGAGCGTGAGCGCGTATTCTCTGGCACCTGCGGGAATGCCCGACGCCAAAACCGCGGCGCCGTCCGGCGACCAGAGTCCTATCAGGCCTCGCTGGGGGCCGAATACTTTTGTGAAGGCGCCGTCTTGGCGCGAGAAAGCAAAAAAGTATCCGTCAGCCGCGGCAGAGGGCGCGGTCGCGAAGATAAAGAGATCCGCCGCGACCCATGCGAGCGACGCGTCTATGAGCGGCGTGCGATATACCGTGCGCGGGTTTTTGCCCGAAGCGTCGGTGATGATGAGATCCAGTTGCCCGTCGCGCGGGAGCGCATAGGCGACTGAGCTGCGGTCCGGCGACCACGCGGCGCTCGTGATATCCTGCGGGAGCGTGGCAATGGTGGAGGTGCCGATCTGGAGAAACGCTTTTGCGGTGTCGCCGTCCGCGTAGCGCACGACCGCCCGTCCCCCATCCCTCTGCCATATCGCCTCCATGAGGCCGATGACGGTCAGGTTGGTCTGTTTTGTTTGGTTTTTTCCGGTGAAGTCAGAGGCAAAGAGGTCCCCGCCGGACTTTTTGTAAAACAAGACCCGCGTCTCGTCTTTGTTGAGCGCGGGCGAGACCACCGGGAAGTCCGTCAGCCGCACGAGTCGTTCTTCCGCAATACTCGGCAGATCCGGCAGAGGTATAGCGCCTTCGGCGCCGCCGGGGGGTACCTGCGGAATTGCGGGCGAGGGCAGGGATCTGCCGGTGATGGTCTGCGTCTCATCCTGCGGTGCGGCGGGGGTAGTCCGCAGCGCCCGATAGCCGAGAAATCCCAACACCCCCAGCACGACGATGCCGAGGAGGATAAGGATAATGCGCCGTATCTGGGATGGGGTCATAGACAAGGGCTTGACAAGAAAAACATCACGCATTACCATAGATATGTATTTCTATTGAAAGGCACCTTTTGC
This sequence comes from Patescibacteria group bacterium, assembly GCA_038063095.1. Taxonomy (GTDB): domain Bacteria; phylum Patescibacteriota; class Minisyncoccia; order Sungbacterales; family HO2-52-23; genus WO2-54-10. The sequence continues at coordinate 1,959 of JBBTVQ010000017.1, read as the reverse complement.
GGTTCCGTCCGCAAGCGGTGCTTTTCTTCTTATCTCCTGTTGGGGAGATGTTCTAATTTATGTCTAAGGTTATCCATATATCGGATTTTCTCTCGCGCAGCGTGACGCAATAGTACGGAACAATGATGTCTGTCGGGGCTGAGCACCGTCTCCAGCTTTCCCTGCTCATAAAGATATATCACCAGCGAATAGAAATCACCATCACTGGATACGATAACGGCTTTTTCATACGCGTCGCGCTCAAGCGCGGCCCGCAGCACCATATCGGCATCAACATTGCCCTTGATATTTCCCTTATCGTCCGGGATGGTCGGCTTCAAGATGACGATAAATCCGGATTCCTGCAGGCGGCTGTACAAACTCTGATTGAAGGGAACAAATCCAATAAAGAGATATGCGGTAGCGACATGATACTTCTCCTTTAAGTAGATTCGAAATTTGCGGTAATCTAATTTCCACCCGAGCTTCTGTATGCCCAGATTGAGATTCTGGCTGTCAATAAACGCGCAGTTGTTTCCGCGGGGGTTCAGAGTGAGGTGCCCGTAGCTTTAATATATGCTCTCTATTATTTGCTGCGAAATTCAGCATGAGCGC
>JBBTVQ010000017.1:0-1355 GCA_038063095.1 Patescibacteria group bacterium | reverse complement strand
CACGTCTTTCTGCGCTTCTCGCTGAAAAATGACCTTCCGCGCTTTCATAGACGCCCTCTTTTCTTTCCGGCGATATTCCTCATCAGCGCCTCCCTGAAAGCGCGCCACTCTTTGGCGCCATACGCCACGCCTCTGCCGGACTCCAATCCCGCGACGAGCGCTTGTTCCAGTCGTTCCAGTTCTGCGCGGCGCATATCCTCGCGCACCAAGCCGCGCATATAGTCGCTCGGCGTCCCGTAGTGCGCTTCTTTCGCGCGGCGCTTCACATATGCCTTGATATCTCGCGGCAGCGAGATGCTCATTTGTGCGGCAGGGTGAGCCATACTTTTTATTGAAAAGTAGTAATATCTACTACTCTAGGGGCTCCGTGTCGTGCAGTCAAGAGCGCCGGGTTGAGTTTGCCGAAAATTACCTCCGCGGCGCGTGCGCATGGCATCCCAAACCAAGTTTTGACGCCAAAAAACTTGGTTTGGGATGCCGATAAACGGCTTTATTCACCAAACTCTGGGCTATCCGTAAACGCGTCGTTGTTTTCGCGGGGGTTCACACTCATTTAGCGCGTGCAATTAGCCAGAGATCCTCTTGGTAGATTTACTCTCCTGACGCATTCCATACATTCCGACTCAGTTTGAAAAGATAACCCATTGATGTTACTGCATGCACCCACCGTCATTCTTTGACATAGGGATGCGATACCCGCTCTTGCGCAAAACGGCTGGTTAGCACTGGGTGGTTGTTGGTTTTGTAGTGTGCATGTGCCGCCCAATGCATCACACCTTGCTTTACATGTTTCGAAAGAGGTGTACCCGCCGGGCTCTGCAGAGCACATGTACTGTTGTCCTATGGGTGGAGCTCCGGGATTCGTCTGAATCGTCTGCAAGTTCAAATCCCCGATGTTTTTCACCAATTCAGGGTTGATGGTGTAGAGGATGAGCCAGGAGGTAAGCGCCAGGACCAGTCCCCAGAAGGCGTTTTTCATCATCTCTTTTGCATGGCTCGGGTCACGGTCTCCGGCAAAAATATACATGACGCCGCCGATGGTAAATATGACGAGCGCCGCAAGCGCCACCAGCCCCACGCCGTAGACATAGAGTGCGGCAATGATATCGCCGATTGTGGCATTCGGCGCGATGTTCAAAAACTCCAATCCCGTAATGGTGCCCTGCGCAAGAGCCACGGCAGGCATGGCAAGAGTAGCCCCCACGATTATCGCCGCAAGTGATGCCGTCAATAATTTCATAAAATACACAAAGCACAATCTACAAATTCCAAACAAAACACAATAACGAAAACACAAAACACAAACGATGAATCATCTGCCGTGACCCTCGGCTTTTGAGAGGATGGCGGAAAGG
>JBBTVQ010000016.1:0-3259 GCA_038063095.1 Patescibacteria group bacterium | reverse complement strand
GAGTTCCATGAACTCCGGCCCGACGTCCGACTGAAGTTCAACTATATCGGAATCCGAAACTTCAATGATGCGCCGGAGATCATCGAAGGCACCGTACATCTCCTCCGTTCCCAAGGATTCCTTTCGGGTCATGCAGATGACAAATCGGAGTTGAAGATCTCCTTCTTGAATCCAACTGATGTCGGGAGGATGTTTAACCTTCGCGATATCGGACAGAGCGGGTTGGAGAATCTCCTGCGCCATGTGCGAGATAAACTTGGCATTGAGAACGCATATATTTTCGGACCAATGCAGGACTGCACCGTGGGGTGCGGACAGCTGATAGCGGATTACACATCTATCAGCAACTGAACATATATTGACGCGCCTCGCGATGTCTATCCCATAAACAGTTTTCTCTTGGCATAAAAACGGCTATGACTTTGCGTATAGCCGTTTTTTATCTGCAATTCAAGTACTTGCATAAAGCGGCTTTGAAGGATTCTATTTCTTCATGAGTCGGGCGAGCAGAATCTGCATACCGTATACTTTTATCAATAGCCCAAACCGGTTTTTGGGGTTCCGGATCGGTTTTATAACGGGGGAATAGATGCCAATGCATGTGTTCATCCGTATTGCCCAGTAACTCATAATTAAGTTTAGCGGGTTGAAAAGCATGAAAGACCGCGGATGCGACTTCGCTCATTCGGCGGCTGGATATGAGGGGGAGATGGGTCTTGCCCGGCTTTGAAGACGCGCACACGCACCCCGCGGGACGGGCGCGGACGCTTTCGGAACTTGATCTGCGGGGAGGCAATGGCGGATGGGAAGAGGCGAAGATACGGATAGATCATCAAGCGCGCGCCGCGCCCGAAAACCGATGGATTGTCTGCCACGGGTGGAACCAAAGCACATGGGGTAATATCAAACAGGAAGATCTGGATCGCGTCTCTTTGGATCACGGAATTTTTTTGATCAATATCTCGTATCACGGAGGACTCCTCAATAAAAAAGGCGGAGCATTGCTAAAAGAAATTGGGAGTGGGTGGGAGATCGCGGACGGCTTGGTGACGGAGGAATCATTTGATCGCGCGATCGTTGCGACGGCGCCAGACGCGGCGTCGTATGCGGCGAGTATTCCTCTCTACCAGCAAAAGCTTATCGCCTGCGGTATCGTTGCGGCGCATGATATGAATGTAACGACTATGCAGCAGATGGAAGCGTATGCGGAACTGGATGCAAAGAATCTTTTACCGATTCCCGTCACCGCTTATTTGAATCCTCGCTTGTTGAAAAATACCTCCCGACTGAAAGAGTTTTTGAAACCGCGGCGCGGAAATTTCCGCGTCATGGGAGTGAAGATTTTTTTGGACGGGGCGATCGGCACCAGTACCGCCGCGGTAAACCGGCCGTATGCCGACGGCACGGGACGCGGTGTCTTGCGGATGGACAGGGAGGCGTGCGCGGAAGTTATCAAGCAAGCTGCCGCGCTGGGATTGCCGCACATTGCCATACACTGCATCGGAGACCGTGCGATTGATCTTGCCGCAACGATCTTTAGGCGGCTCCGCAAAGAATACGCCCGGGATATCTCCCTATGGCGATTTGAACATTTTGAGATGCCTGACACAGACGCGATCAATGCGCTTGCCGAAAACGGCGGGATTGCTTCTATGCAGCCCAATTTTTCCTGGGACGCGGAAAATTACCACCGACGCATGGGGGAAGATATAAAAAAGATAAATCCATTTCGCAGTATCCTCAATGCGCGCGTACCTTTGGTATTCGGCTCTGACGATATGCCATCAGGTCCTATCCAGGGACTTGCGTGGGCAGTCGCAAAAGCGCCCCTTCCGGAACAACGCATCAGTATGGAAGAAGCCCTACGGGCATACGCCGCGACTCCCGCGGAAGTCGTCGGTATGGGGCATCGGCGCGGGAAAATAGCGCCCGGGTACGAAGCAAATTTTGCCGTGATGAAAAATAATCTCCTTGCCGTTCCGCCGTCAAAAATCTCCGACGCTTTGGTGACCGAGACATGGGTAAGAGGCAGGAAGGTTTTCGGGTAGAGGTCACTTCTTCACCCATTTCTGTTTGCCGCCGGGTTTGAAGTGTGCGGCGTATTCATAGGGCCGGAGTACAATGCGGGGATGCAGGGAGATCGTCTCCAAGGGAGAACGCTATCCGAGAGCCAAGGAGAGGTCGCCAGGGACGGTATGGGAGCGGGCGACAGTTCTTTCGTTGCCAGTCGCTTCCTTTGCCTCCTTTGCGGAGACGGCGAATGCCTTTTTGAAAGCATCCGCCAATTCCCTGCTCTCTATCACGACGGCAAAATCCTCGGCGCGGGAGATGCATACCACGCGGCCGTCGTAAACATTGATTTCAGAAGATGCGTCCGCGTTCTCGCGCGATGCCGCCATGGCAGTACGCAAGACACCCCGGTGTGATGCCGCGGCTTTCTTCCCCCCGGATACCATGTCCGGGGCGACGAGCCGCATTTTTACCGCCGGTTTTTTGTGAGCGTCATATTTCGCCTCCGACGCGTCATGCACAAACGCCGCGTGCACGCGGATATCTTCCAGAGACGCGAGCGTGTCCTCGTACACGGTTCGTATTCCCTTGGCGCCCTCAAAGAGCTGCACCTTCGGCGCGGGCGCCTGTTCTTTGCGAGATGCCCGTAATTCCGGAAGTAGTTTTTTTGCCGTATCCGCGAGGCCGACGTAGCGCTTGGCCATACTCCGCAAGTGCTGAATCAATTGTTCCGGCGGCGTGGAATTGTATAATTTCACTCCCCGCCGTTCGGTAACGTTCACCAGTCCCCGCTCCAAGAGCGCGTCCAAAATCACGTACGCGGTGCTGCGCTTGATGCGGGCTTTTTTGGCGATGTCGCTTGCCACCGCCGAGCCGATCTCCGCCAACGCCAAGTATACATCCGCCTCTTTTTCGGAAAATCCCAATTCCCGGAGTTTTTGCTTCATGGTGCTGTCCATAATAAATCACAACGGGTAGGTGTCAAGCCGAGTTTTCTGAGTTTGATGAAAATTGCCTCCGGCGCGGACGTACGGCGCCCCAAACCAATCCCCGCGTACGCGGGGATTGGTTTGGGATGTGGTTTGGGACGCCGATAATGGACATTATTCAATAAACTCTATGATAGCGAACGGATTGATCAAATGCAGAGTTTTTGATACTATAGCCGCGATCCCCCCCCATAGCTCAACTGGTAGAGCAGCGGCCTTTTAAGCCGTTGGTCCAGGTTCGATTCCTGGTGGGGGGATAT